>JBGOUW010000469.1:0-4032 GCA_041477755.1 Binatia bacterium | reverse complement strand
CGCGCCAGCGTCAGCCGCTGGCGCTGGCCGCCGGAGAGCGTGATGCCGCGCTCGCCGATGATCTGGTCGTAGCCGTGGCGGAAGGCGGCGATCTCGTCCGCGATGCCGGCGACGGTGGCAGCTTCATGGACCCGTTGATCGTCGACCGGATCGAGCGGGAAGCCGATATTGGCGCGAATCGCGTCGGAGAACAGGAACGGGTCCTGCGGCACGAAACCGATGCTGCGCCGTAGCTGCTGCAGCGGCAGCGTGCGGATGTCGCGCCCGTCGAGAAGGATCTGGCCATCGCTCACATCGGCGAGGCGTGGCAGCAGTTGCGCAATGGTGGATTTACCCGAACCGGTGCGGCCGACCAGCGCGAGCTGTTGTCCGGGCTCGAGAGTGAAGGTGATGCCGTCGAGCACTTGATGGCCGTTGCCGGGAGTGTGGTAGGCGAAATCGACCTGGCGGAACTCGATGCGCCCCTGCACGGCGGCGAGCGGCGTGGCGTCAGGCGCGTCGCAAATGTCCGGCACGGCGCCAAACACGTGTTCGAGACGTTGCAGCGCGGCGCGACCGCGTTGGAGGATCGAGAGCATCCAGCCCAGCGCCATGGTTGGCCAGGCGAGCAGGCCAAGGTAGCCGATGAACGCCACCAGATCGCCGAGCGTCAAGCGGCCACTGATTACGTGGAGGCCGCCGTACCACAGCACCACCAACGTGCCGAGGCTGGCAGCGACCTTCATCACCGGCAACATGCGACCGCGCACGCGCGCCAGCCGGACGCTGGAGGCCTGAAAGCGCCGATTGATGGCGGCGAACTTCGCCGTGGCCGCGGCCTCGGCAACATACGATTGCACGACGTGGATGCCGCTCAGGTTCTCCTGCACCACGCTGCTCATCTCGGCGAGTTGCTCCTGCACCCGCAGCGTTTGCTCCATCATTTGGCGGCTGTAGTGCTTCACGACGATGAGCACGAGCGGATACGGCAGCAGCGCGATTGCGGTCAGCACCGGGTCGAGCCGGACCATGATGGAGACCGCATAGACGTAGTAGAGTGGCGTGTTCACGAGGTTGAGGATCGCCGGGCCAAGCAGCATGCGAACGGCAGTCACGTCGTTGACCAGGCGCGACATCAAGTCGCCGGTCTGCTGCGCGCGGTAGAACGATTGCGGCAGGCGCTGCAGATGAGCGAACAAATCGTTGCGCAGGTCGTACTCGATGTCGCGTCCGACGTTGAAAATCAGCGTGCGAGAAAAAGCGCGCGCAACCGCTTGCACCAGCGCGATGCCGACGATGGCGGCGGCGAAGAAGGTGACCTCATGAGACGATTGCCCGAGCTCGATCGCGTTGATTGCGCGCTTGAGCAGGTACGGGATGCTCATCGCCAGCGTGGCAGTGATGAACAAGCAGGCGCCGCCCGCCAGGTAGCGTCGGCGATAACGCCAGACGTAGGATTGCAACCGCCGCACGGCGGCCATCATCCCACAACGTCATCGCGATGCAACGGAGGAGTGAAAAGACACAGGGCGAGCGCATCACGCGCTCGCCCTGTGGATCACGGTCGAATGTCGATTGATTGGGTCAATTGTTGATGTGGCCGAGCCAGACGTCGATCTCACCAAAGCGGCCGCGCTCGGGGCCGCGATCCTTGGCTTCAGCAGCCTTAGCATCCTTCTGTGCCGGATCGGCCTTCTCGGCCTTGTCGCCCTTTTTCTTTTTTCCTTTTCCTTCGGGCTTCACGTCCATCTCCTTCTTCTTGCCCGAGTGGTAAGTCGGCGACAGCACATCGCCGAAGGCCACGCCGATGTCGAGCACGCCGTCACGATTGACGTCGGCGAGGCCGGCACCCCAGGTGCGCTCGCGCCCCGTGGTCGGCAAGCCGGTGGTGTCGTCGAGCTTCCAGTTCCCCTGACCATCGCCGAGGAACGGGAAGACACCATACACGCCTCCGATTTCCTCGAGATTGGTTTTGCCGGCGACCACCAGGTCCATCTTGCCATCGTTGTTGAGGTCGCCGAGGGCGACACCGAGCGCGTTCATTGGCGGCAGGCCGTTGTTCGAGGCCTTCCACTTGCCGTTGTCCCATAGAAAGACCTCGATGCCGGGGATCGCGCTACTGACAGCGATGTCGAGCTTGCCGTCGCCGTTGATGTCGCCGAGCGCGATGCCAAACATGTAGAGGCCATGCACATCCGGCGCCGGCAGGCCTTCGGAGGTTTCCTTGAACGAGCCCTTGCCGTTCCCGAGCCACACCCGTGGCCCAAGGGCATAAGCGGCCGCGATGTCGGCGTTGCCGTCGCCGTCGATGTCACCAACAGCGACCGCGTTACCCCATTCGGTCGGAGGCAAGCCCTCGGAGTGCTCACGCCAGGTTCCTTTGCAGTCACCCTGGAACGCTCGCACACCTTCTTCCTGTGCGGCGACCACAACCAAGTCGGGGCAACCGTCATTGTTGAAGTCACCGATCGCCACATCCTCGCAGCCAATCGTCGGCAAGCCGGATGACGACAGCTTCCAATGTCCTGCCCCATCGCCCAGGTACACGTAAACACCTTTGCAGTGGTCGGCGATGGCGATGTCCATTTTCCCGTCCTTGTTGACGTCGGAGAAAGCGACACCACCGCCGCAAAAGGTTTCGCGCGGGAGCCCCTCGGAAGCATCCTTCCAATGGCCCTTGCCGTCATTAATGTAGACATACGGGCCATCGGCCAGACGCGAGACGAGACCCAAGTCCGGGAAGCCGTCCCCGTTGATATCTCCGAAAGTGATTTGCGACTTCCAAATTTTGTTGCTGGGCAGTCCTTCCCGCGCCATTTCGTAGGTCAGAGGTCCTTTGGCGACGGCGGCCGCCGGCGACTTGGCCGCAGCCGACGATGTGGACGCCGCCGGCTTCGCCGTGTGGCAGCCCGCCATCAAACCGACCGCCACCAAGGCACACAGAAAACGCACTCTTGATTCCATCATGATCCCAAACCCTCCCCGGTTGTGTGTGTGGTGTAGAGACAGTCGACAGGCGGATAATATTCGGTGTGAAAAACGTGCCGTCGTCTACCAGAGGCATCACAGGGCGTCAAGGCGCGCGCCCGAGGCACAGGCCCGAGGTACGGACTGGAATCCGCGATTTTACCGGCACTTCCGGACACCAAGGTGCGCCAAACCGGTGCTTTTCCGCTTGACAACCTTGACCGCTTCAAGTATCTCAACGGCGCTCTCCGTCCACCTCGTACAAGGAGGGATGGAGGCCGCGTGCCGAACCGAGTTCCACCTGACCCGGCGTGCGGAGTGGCGAGTGGCCCTGGGTGAGCGGTGAATTTCTCCGCTAGGGAAAGGAGAAAGAAGATGAGTTTTGGACTGGGAAAGCGACGGCTTGCGGGTCTCGGCGTAGCGCTGGCAGCGGGGCTTCTATTTGGAACCGGGACACGCGCCAACGCAGGCGACCCGAACTTGGACTCCGGGGCCACTGTCGATCAGCCCGGTGCCATTCTGGTGTTCGCCAAAGTGGTCTTCGACGGACCGACTCCGACGGTGGCGAATCCAAGACCGCGCGACACGATCATCCAGATTAGCAATACGATGAACGTCACGGCGCACGTGCACTGCTTCTACATCGATGCAGAGACCGTAAACCCAAGCCTGCCATTCAATCCGGTGTTCAATCCGCGCATCTGGCAAGAGACCGATTTCAGTCTATGGCTGACGCGGCAACAACCGACTCACTGGGTAGCCAGCTTTGGCCGTCCAGTTGATCCGAATGATGGAATTGGCGACCAGAACTCCGGTCTTGATCCGGGTCCGATTCCGCCAGTCAGAGCGGGCTTCGAGGGCGAGTTGCGCTGCGTCGTCGTTGATGCGGACGACAAGCCGCTGGCCGATGCCAACTGGATCAAGGGTGAAGCCACTATCCGCGACACTGACCACGATGTGTCAGACTACAACGCGATCGCGCTCCGCGCGGGACACGCCGCGGGAGCGACTGACAACGTCCTCATGCTCGACGAGATCGGCAAGGACAACGGCGGCCAGTACAGCTCGTGCCCCGATTCGTTGTTG
>JBGOUW010000038.1:0-16155 GCA_041477755.1 Binatia bacterium | reverse complement strand
TGCGCTGCAGCAGTTGCCACCGCGAGGATTTCTGCATCCGGTGCCACGAGCGGGGCCAATCATGAATCCATCCCGCCTCAGAAAAACGTTGGGAGTCAGGTTGCGCCTGACGCAGAGGCGACCGCGAGTGTTCCGGCAGTGCCTGGTCGCGCTCGCCGCGGCGGCGATCGCTGGCTGCGGCACCTCCGGCGACATGCAAGGTGAGAACTACGGCAACCTGCTCGACTCGCCGGCCGGTCTCGTGGTCGTTCAAGAAGAGCATCCGACCGGCTGGGGGCGCCCCGACTGCTTTGCCTGCCACAACATCATGGACATTCACACCGTCAACCGAACGGGGCTACCGAATTGCAGC
The DNA here is from genome assembly GCA_041477755.1 of Binatia bacterium. Classification (GTDB taxonomy): domain Bacteria; phylum Desulfobacterota; class Binatia; order HRBIN30; family JACQVA1; genus JACOST01. The sequence goes on along the minus strand of JBGOUW010000038.1, from coordinate 15,803 downwards.
GCCACGATCACACAGGATTGCCTTAACCTGCCGGAGATCCAAGCCATCGTCAGCAGCCAACTCGAATCCAGCTGCGTCACGTGTCACGGGAACAATGGAGTGAATCAGTGATGCGCGTCGGCGTGCTGTGTCTGCTCTGGTTGAGCGTCGCCGCGTTCGCCGTTGCGGACGAGGACGCGGCGAGCCCGCACCACATGATTGGACCGGACGGCCAGGCCGAGATGGAGAAGTGCAGCCTCTGTCACAACGAGGACATGTCGCTGCAGCGTTCGAAGGTCGAGACCTGTACCCTTTGTCATGCGGTCACGGTGCACAGTGGCGCCAACGAGCACCTGCGAGCCGACGCGGCCGCGGTCGCCAAGCGGGTACCCGCACCGAAGGAAGGCCAGCCCACGTTGCCGCTCACCGAGGACGGACGGATCTACTGCGGAACTTGTCACGTCTTCCACGACCCAGCGATCAGCCAGGAAAAAACCGCACCCAGCGCCTGGGTGCCGGCGTCGACTGGTCTACCCGAAGCAGTTCGGGGCTCGATCAAGAAGCGTTGGGAGTCGGTCGCCGCAACCCACGGCGAATCCCGTGTAGACGCGAAGTTCACAAACAAGGGCACGCAGCGGCTCCGATTGCCGGTCGATGACGGCAGCCTCTGCCGCCACTGCCACGAGTATGCGAAATGAGCCGTCGCCTATCCGCGGCCGCTTCGCGACCCGAGTGCCTCGCGACCGCGCGTTATCTGAGCGCAGCCGCCCTGTGCGCGTTGCTCGCGGCCGGCTGTGGCAACACCGGTGCGCCGCAGTACAGTGGGGGACCGCCACTGGGTGCCGCAACTTACGGCCAATGCGCACTCTGCCACGCCGAGTTGGCGAACCATATGGCAACCACCGGCGGACACCAAAGTCTGAGCCTCAAATGTGAAACCTGCCACGCGAATCTGGAACCCGGCGAATTTGGTCCTGGGCATCGCAGCATCCCAGCCTGCGCCGATTGTCATAGCACCGAGCACACGCATCACGACCCGGCGGCGGGGACGCCGCAACAGTGCCAGGTCTGTCACACCCCGCACGGGAGCGACAACATCAAGCTCATACGCCAATTGATTCAGACGGCGTCCGGCCCCGCTCGCCCGGTCGTGTTCACAAACGAAAACGGGGTAGCCAACGGGGGCTTTGCCAGTGCGAGCAACCCAGGCACTGGCGTGTGCGAGATCTGCCACACGACGACGCGCTTCTACCGCGCGGACGGGATCGACCTGCCGCACTTCACCCTGCCCTGCATCACTTGTCACACTCACGCCAGCGGTTTCGCCACTCCATTGGCACCGGCGACGCAAACGCCGACCACCACGCGCACAGCGACGCGTACCAGAACATCCACACCGACGAGCACCGCAACGGAGACCCCGACCGTGACACCGAGCGACACGCAAACGGCTACGCCCACTGCAACGGCGAGCCCGACGCCGACCGGACCCAGTCCGACTCCGAGCGCGACACCGACCGGACCGAGCCCGACCCCGACCAACACTCCAACCGCGACCACAACGCCGACGCCCAGCGCCACACCGAGCCCGACCGCAAGCAAGACGCCCATCGTCCTGCGGGCGGTGCGTGTCAGCGCGGCGCCGTCTGGCATCGACGACACGCTCTGGGACAGCGTGCCCCCCTTGCGCCCAAACCTGGAAAACATATCGACCCAACTGCTCTACGGTGACGGCCAGCTCAACATGACTCAAACCTACAACGGCTTGAGCGAGTTCAATGGCGGAGACCCAGCCGGCCTCGAGCTGCGAGCGGTGCATGACGGCACCACGATCTACATCTTGGCGCAATGGAACGATGCGACCTTCAACGTCGATCGGCGGCGCTGGTTGTTCAACGGTCCGACCGATCCCCTCAAGCCGAGTGACCCGGCGACCGGATGGACGTCGCAGAAGAACGAAGACCGCATCGCGCTCGCCTTCGAGATCACGCCGGCGCAAAGCGAGTTCGGCACCTTCGCACAGGTTGGTTGTGCCGCCTCCTGCCACAACACCGCCGCTGTGGGCGGACTCGATATGCGTCCGGCATCAGGCACGGTGGACATGTGGCACTGGAAGACCGCGCGCTCCGAGCCCTTGGGCTATGTGGACGATCAACTGTCCACCGCCGACCAGGGCCTGGCGGACGATGCCGGCACGCCGATCGAGAACCGCAACGGTGCCGCAGCGAACAACAACCGTTCCGGGCCGGCGACCGAATGGGACGGTACGACGCAAGCGTTCACGCGCTGGGACGGTCAAATGATCACCCTCGATCCCGCGTACTTCATCCTCGAAGGCCATCGCCGGCCGTTCAGCGGAGATGCCGCCGCGGGCGATGTGGTGTACCAGGCGAACTGCGCGCTGTGTCACGGCAGCAACGGCCAAGGCGGCATTGGGCCGGCCTTCACTGACATCGCCATCGCGCGCATCCCGCCCGCCGAACTCTATGCCGACAGCGCCGCACCAGCGCATCCAGGAGCAAGCATCTTCAACAGCTTGAGCGCGCAACAGCAGACCGACGTGCTAGCGCGAGTACGCGGCTTCGCCGGCGTGCCGGGCTACTTCCTGACTCCTCCCAATGGCAGCGTGGCAGACGTGCGGACGCAATCAGACGTGAGCGTCAACTTGATCACGAACACCGACCGAACGCAGTATCGGCTGCTGACTATTCGATCGCTGAACACTGGCCACGACGACGACACGCAATTCGCGCCGGGCAGCCAGTATCCGTTCGGCGTCGCGCTGATGGACGACGACGGGCGCAACCACATCGGCTCCAAGAAAGAAACCCTCGCGCTGGATCCGTGAGTGTCGGGCAAGTGATGAACGATGAGATTGCCTCCATCCATTCACAACCGAGTCAGCTATCTCGGCACCGCGCTCGCCGCACTCGAAGTCCTGCTGTTCATCTTCTTGCTGGTGTTGGATGCGGTGCGCGGCGCCGAGCGCGCCCCGTACGCCGGGCTCGTCATCTATGTTGTCATTCCTGCGCTGCTGTTGGCTGGCTTGGTCCTCATTCCGACTGGAATGTTCCTCGAATGGCGGCGCGTCAGGCACACCGGCATACGCTCGGTGATCCGGTTTCCGGTCGTCGACCTGAACCAGGCGGCGCATCGCAACGCGTTTCTGATTTTCTCCGGCGGTTCGATTCTTCTGTTGTTCGGATCCGCCTTTGGCAGCTTTCAAGCGTACGAAGCCACCGAGTCGGTGGCATTCTGCGGCACGCTGTGCCACGCCGCGATGTCGCCTGAGTTCACGACCTACCAGCACTCGCCGCACGCCCGCGTGCGGTGTGTCGAGTGCCACGTCGGTCCGGGCGCCGACTATTACCTGAAGTCGAAGCTGACCGGCCTTCATCAACTCTATGCGGTGACGTTTGACAAGTACCCGCGGCCGATTCCAGCACCAATTTCGAGCTTGCGACCCGCGCAGGACACCTGTGAGCAGTGCCACTGGCCGAAGCAATTCTTCAGTTCGAAGGGAAGACGATTGATTTACTTCTTGCCCGATGAGACGAACTCGCGCTGGGAGGTGAATCTCCTCGTCAAGATTGGCGGTGGCAGCCGCATTGGCGGACAAGGCGAGGGTATCCATTGGCACATGAACCTCTCAAACCGAGTTGAGTACATCGCGACCGACGAGCGACGACAAGAGATTCCTTGGGTGCGGACTACCGACACGAAGAGCGGACAACAAACCGTCTACACGTCGACGGAGAAACCGATCGCAGAACAGGATGTCGCGGCGGCAACCATGCGCCGGATGGACTGCATGGACTGTCACAACCGGCCCGCACACAACTACCGCTCGCCGGCGCAGGCGCTCAACCTGGCACTTGCCGGCGACACCATCGATCCCAACCTGCCCTTCATTAAGAAAACTGGCGTGGAACTCTTAGCCGCAACGTACGACTCGACCGAGGCTGCGATGACTGGGATCGAACAAGGGCTCACGAAGTTCTACGAAGAAAAGTACCCCGAGGTACTCAAGGCGCGGCGCGAGGTGGTAGTCGGCGCAGCCACTGAGCTGCAGCATTTGTATCGCGACAACGTCTTCCCACACATGAAGGCGCGCTGGGACGCGTATCCCGACAACGTTGGGCATCTGATCTTCTCCGGTTGTTTCCGCTGCCACGATGGCCAGCACCAGAGCGCCGACGGCAAGGTGCTCAGTAAAGACTGCACCGCGTGCCACACGATTACCGCACAGGGAAAGCCGGAGGCGATGGCGTTCACAGAGGATCTGAAAGGTCTGACTTTCGAGCATCCCGAGGACATTGGCGGGGCGTGGCAGGAGATGCAGTGCGCCGACTGCCACACCGGCCAGGCACCGTAACCCCGCGGCGCTTGACCTCGATCCGCAGATGACGAAGGAAGCAACTGATGGATAACGAATTCGATCGCCGAGACCTCTCTCGTCGCAGCCTGCTCGATCTGCTGCTGTCCGGGAGCCTGTTGTCGTTCGCCGCCGCCGTGTTCTATCCGGTGTTGCGGTTCATCACGCCGCCGCCGGTGAGCGAAGTGACGACCACCAGTGTGGTGGCCGCCAAGGTGTCCGAGATCGCGCCCAATACCGGCAAGGTATTCCGCTTCGGATCGCGACCCGGGATTCTGATCCAGACAGCGAGTGGCGAATGGCGCGCATTCAGCGCGGTGTGTACTCACCTCCAGTGCACGGTCCAGTACCGGGCCGATTTGGAACAAATCTGGTGCGCGTGCCACAATGGACATTTCGACCTGAGCGGAAAGAATGTCGCCGGACCGCCACCGCGGCCACTGGATCAGTTCAATGTCGCCGTGAAGGGAGACGAGGTCATTGTCGCTCTCAAGGCCTAGCCCCCAACGCCCACTCGTCGCGTGGTTCGACGAGCGTCTCGGACTCAGCGCGGCGCTCGACTTCCTGCGCCACAAGATGGTGCCCCATCACCGCTCGTCCGTCTGGTACTACTTCGGCGGCGTCAGCCTGTTCCTATTCGGCATTCAGGTCGCGACCGGTTTGTTGCTCCTGATCTACTACAAGCCCACGCCCGAAGCCGGTTTCGAGAGCGTGCGCTTCATCGTCGCACAGGTGCCGTTCGGCTGGCTGATCCGCTCGCTGCACAGTTGGTCGGCGAACCTGATGGTACTGACCGTCTTCGTCCACCTATTCAGCGTCTACTTCATGAAGGCGTATCGCCCACCGCGCGAGCTGACCTGGCTGACCGGGTTCGGGCTGCTCGGTCTGACGTTGGCCTTCGGCTTCTCCGGTTATCTCCTGCCCTGGAACGAGTTGGCGCTCTTCGCCACCAAGGTCGGTACCGATATCGTCGGCTCAGTCCCCGGTGTCGGTCACGTATTGCTGCGCTACGTGCGGGGCGGCGACGAAGTGAGCGGTGCTACGCTCACGCGTTTCTTCGGCTGGCATGTGGCGCTGCTGCCGGCGCTGTTCACGGCTCTATTGGGTGTGCACCTCTTGCTCGTGCAACGACTCGGCATGAGCGCACCGTTGCGGGTAACGACGGAAACGCACGGGATGCCGTTTTTCCCCGGCTTCATCATTCGCGATGCGATCTTGTGGCTCGGCGTACTCGGAGTGTTGTTATCGCTCTGTACCTTCATGCCATGGGAGCTCGGCGTAAAGGCGGATCCCTTCGCGTCCGCGCCGGCTGGCATTCGACCCGAGTGGTACTTCACGTTCCTGTCGCAGTCACTCAAGTACATCCCGAGCAGCGTGCTCGGAGTCGATGGTGAGGTGGTCGGCATCACTGCATCCGGACTCGGCGGTCTGTTCTTCTTGCTGGTTCCGTTCCTCGACCGCCGCGCCGCCCGCGGCCAGTCGAGTCCGCTGTTCACTGCGATCGGCGTCCTGGTGTTGCTGTACATGGCCACGCTGACGGCGCTCGCGTACCTGAAGCCGTATTGAAGGGGCCTGTCGATGTGGCAAATCACCAAGGTCCTCGCCCTCCTCACCATTGTCTCGGGCGTCGCGCTGGGGGAGGAGAAGATCGATTCGTGCGTGGCCTGTCATGCTCTATTGCCGGAGCAACTCGGCGCCCCGGTCGCGGGCATGAAGCAGGACGTGCACACTCAATACGGCTTTTCGTGCGCCGATTGTCACGGCGGAGATCCGAGCGACATCGACCTCGCCGCGATGGCCCCCGAACGCGGCTTTCGCGGCAAGCCAACCCCGGGAGACGTGCCCAATCTGTGCGGGCGTTGCCACAGCGACGCCGAATTCATGCGGCGTTACAATCCGGCGCTGCCGACCAATCAACGCGAACGCTACTGGACCAGCGTTCATGGCAAACGACTCGCCGCGGGCGACACCAAGGTCGCCATCTGCACCAGTTGCCACGGCGTGCATGGCATCAAAGCCGGCCGGCAAGCGGATTCACCGGTCTATCGCGCGAACGTACCGTCGACGTGCGGGCAATGCCACTCCAAGCCCGACTACATGGCGGGTTACGACATCCCCACGGACCAAGAAGAGCGCTATCGTCGCAGCGTGCACGGTGAGCTGTTGCTGCGCAAGCGCGATTTGTCAGCGCCGACCTGCACCACCTGCCACGACAACCATGGAGCCTCGCCCCCGGGGCTTACCTCGATCGCCGAGGTCTGCGGCCAGTGCCACGTGAACAACAGTACGTTTTTCATCGCTAGTCCCCACAAGCCCGCCTTCGATCAGTTGCAATTGCCCGAGTGCGTGACCTGTCACAGCAACCATGAGGTGCGCCGGACCAGCGACGCCATGCTCGGCGTGACCGACGGCGCGCTTTGCAGCCAATGCCACGCGAGCGATTCAAAGGGGTACGCCGCCGCCCGGGAGATGCGACAGACGATCGATCACTTGAAGGAGGCGATGCAGACGGCCGATTCTACGTTGCACCACGCCGAGGAACTCGGCATGGAGGTCGGCGACGCGCGGTACGAGTTCCACAACGCGAGCGCGATGCTCATTCAAGCGCGCACCAGCATCCACCGTTTTTCGGCGCCCTACGTAAAAGAAGTCGCAGCTCCCGGCTTAGAACTGGCGCAGCGCACCGAGCGCAGCGCGGCGGCGGCCGCCGCCGAAGCCCAAGCACGCCGACGCAATCTGCTCGCGCCACTGGCGATTCTCGCGGTGTTGATGATCTTGCTCGCAGTGAAGCTGCGCCGCCTCGAGAAGGGGACCAACGACAATACCCCGCGGTAGACCGGTCCGCGCAGAGCGGCCCCCTACGAAGATCGGAAGCTGGTTTCCACCAGATGCCCCGATCCTTGTAGGGGCGACGCATGCGTCGCCCGCTCATTGACGTGTCCACTGCGGAGACGACGGAGGGCGATGCATGCATCGCCCCTACGGTTCGGAGAAGATCGCATGTTACTGACGTTTGCGAGACACGACACTACGTGGCCACTCCCTCGGAAAGCGGAGACGGCTGCGCGCCCGCAACCGACTTCAGCATCCCAGTGCCGCGCCCGTAGAGCGTTTCGAGATACTCGATGATGTCGTCCGACTCGTACAGCTCCCGGCCGGTATTGGGATCGACAAGATACGGCACTTGCATCTTGCCGGCGCGCTGCACGAGATCCTCCCGCTTCGGGCTGCCCTTGGGGAGATTGCGGATGATGTGTTCGAGATCCAACTCACTGAGCACCTCGCGCACCTTGCGGCAGTACGGTGAGCCTTCCATGTTGTAGAGCGTCAACCGGTCGAGGCGCTGCCGGCGCGGCAGACTGCGACAACGTGACCCGCGACCGGCGCGCACGGCGCTCGCGACAAACGATCAGAGATTGTCGATCACACTCGGTACCGGCAGCGACCAGCCGGCGCGTGTACCCGCACCATAGGTCTGGTTGAGATACGCGTCGATGTCGTCCGATTCGTACATACTGGTGCCCGTGTTGGGATCGACGAGATACGGCGCTTGCACCTTACCCCCGATCCGCTTCAGCGCATCGCGTCGCAAGCTGCCGTGCGCAACCGGATGGACGACGTAGTCGAGATCCAGCTCGCAGAGCACTTCGCGAACCTTGCGGCAGTACGGACACCCTTCGAACTCGTAGAGCTCGAGCATCTGCGCCGGCTCCGGACGCCGCTCAGCAGTCACCCGCGGCGTCAGGCCACGACCCAGGCGCACGATGGTGGCCGCGTAACTCGAAACGTCGTTGACTAGGCTCATTGGCGCCTCCCCCAAGCTGCAGGCACACTACCGCCTTCTTCGGGACGGTGGAAGTATTTTGTCATTCCGATTGTTTGCAGCGCGCCGCCCGCGCCGGTGGGAGGCAGCACGGTCTTGAACATGGTGCTGATCACATGCGATGCCTGACCGTGAGGAGGACGATGGAGACCGAGCGTTCGTTCATTGGCTTGCCGAGCAGCGTCTGGCGTGGCGAGCCGTTTCGAATCTTCTTCCCGCTGGGCGTATTGCTCGCATGGGTCGGCATCGGCCACTGGCTGCTGTACGCCACCGGCGTGACCAGCAGCTATTCGTGCATGTTTCACGGCGTGGTGCAGATGCAGGCATTCATGATGGCGTTCGCGACCGGCTTTCTGCTGACAGCGGTGCCGCGCCGCACCGGCACTCCCCCCGCCTCTGCGCTCGAGATCGTGGCGCTAGCTGCCGCCCTCATCACCACGACGGCGGCGGCGGTCGCTGAGCAGTGGGCGATCGCCGAGGGCGCCTACGGAGCGCTGTTCGTGCTGCTGCTGCAGTTCGCCGTGCGCCGCTTCGTCGGGCGCGAGGCCGGTCGCCGACCGCCCGCGGCGTTCGTGCTGATTCCGATAGGCGTCCTCCAGGGCATCGGCGGCGCGATGCTGATCGCGATGTCCACCGCGAGCGATGCGCCGCCGTGGCAGTTGGGGTTCGGGCGCTTGCTGGTCGAGCAAGGCGTCTTCCTGTGTTTCGCAGTCGGCGTTGGCAGCTTGGTGCTGCCGTTGCTGGCGGGCGCTGCGCCGCCGCCGGATCTCGGATCCTCGCCGCGCGAAAGCTGGCGGGCGGGGCTGTACGGCAGCGCTGGCGTCGTCATCTTCGCGAGCTTGGTGTTGGAACAAGCCGGATGGCTGCGCGCCGGCCCATTGCTGCGCGCGGCAGTGGTTGCCTGCGGACTTCTCGCCGGCGGTGGAGCCTGGCGTGCACCCGGCAAGCCCGGCTTGCATCGCCGATTGGTGTGGCTGTCGGTGTGGCTGATGCCGCTCGGGCTGGTTGCCTCGGCGGTGTCGCCCGACTATCGCGTACCGGCGCTGCACATTCTGTTCATTGGTGGCTTCGGGCTGATGGCGTTCGGCGTGGCGACCCACGTGGCGCTCAGCCATCTTGATCTCGAGCAGCTCGCGCTGGGCCGGCCGCCCGCAGTCATCGTGATGGGCGCCGGCTTTCTGCTGGCGATGGCCGGACGGGTGGCAGCCGATGCCAGCAACACGTACTTCGCGCACTTGGGGTGGTCGGCGGGCTGTTGGCTCGTCGGCTCGTTGGCGTGGCTCGCCTTCTTCGTTCCAAAATTCTGGCGCCGCCGTGCGTAGCGCAATCTGAACTCGGCGTCAGGCTTTCCATCGGCGCGAAAACTTTCGCCCGAATTCGCGTAGATGCAAAGCCACGGACGCTGCGCCGGCCAGCGCACACGACGTCGAACGCCTGGCGCGCGATGTGCTGCAACCTCGCCCAATGTGAATCGCTGACCGGCCCAAGCGAGCTGACTCAGCTCAGAGGAGGAGAATCATGGCCGATTTCTTGTCCGCCTACTCGATCCAGAACTGGCTCGAGTCATGCCCGCAAGGGTACCTGATGAACACCGAATATGGTCACGGCTCAGGCGAACAGGAGCCCGAGTTGCTGCAGAGCAACCCGGTCCTGCATGAAGACACCATCCGCACCACCGTGCAGCTGGTAGTCGGCGAGCGCTGCGCGCTGGCTGCTTCCTCTGGGCTCATCAATGCCGCCCCGGATGAAGCGAGCAAGCGATTTCTGGCAACCCAAACGCTCGACGAGGCCCGTCACGTCGAGATCTTCACGCACCGCCTCTACGACCTCGGCGTCCGGCGGAACGAACGCGAGGATGTCATCAAGCGACTTGCCAATCCCAACCTGGTCAAGTTCGCCGAGATCCTGCTCGAAAAGGTCGACAAGAAGGACTTCGTCGCGGGCGTCGTTGGTCAGAACATCGTGCTCGAAGGCATGGCCTTCAGCGTATTCGAAATGATGTACGCGATGAATCAACCGGTGAATCCAAAGTTCGCGCATACGCTCTCCGGCACCATCGCCGACGAGCGGCGCCATGTCGGCTTCGGTGAAAACCGCATCGGCACGCTGATCAAAGATCATCCCGAGAAAAAACCCGAGGTCGAGCGCATGCAGAAGGAGATGTCGTACTACATGCTGGCGACCTTCGCCGACGCCTTCCGCAACAACCGGGCAGCGGCCGAGATGGAGCACATCGGACAGGAACGTGTCCACGCGCAGTGGCAAGGCGTCGACCTCGCGCAGATGAAACCGGAGGAGATGGAGGACGTGCTCGCCGATACGGTGCTGAAGGAGTTCAAGACGCGCTTGGGCCGCATCGGCATCGAGTATCAGACTCCAATCCGACCGTGAGAGGGACGGCATGCCGGCGAGTCCAACCGCGGCGCCACCACGCGACATCCACGACCTCGACCCGCAGGAGTTCCTCGAAGAGGTACACTCCTTCGAGTTCTGGTTTCAGGCGGTCGAAGGCTATCTGTCCGGTCTCACCTACGGACATCGGCCCGAGACCGCCGAAGCGCCGTTGACCGAAGTCGAGCGCGATCGTCTGATCACCGTGCTGTGCAACTATTGCGTTGGCGAGACCGCGGCGCTCGAAGGCGCCAGCGGCCTGATCGCCATTGCTCCCAATCGACTCGCCAAGGTCTTTCTTTCCACCCAGGTGGCGGACGAGGGTCGCCACCTCGAAGTCTTTCAGCATCGCTTGCGCGATCTCGGCGTCGCCGATCCCGAAGCCGAGGTGCAGCGCCGCGCTAGCCGCAGCCTCCTTCTGTTCCGGCGACGGCTGTTGGAGTTGGTGGCGAGCAAAGACTGGGAAGCGGCAATTTTCTCGCAGAACGTGATCCTCGAATCGCTCGAGTTCGCCGTCTTCCACAGTCACGCCCAGGACGCCGATCCGATCACGCGCGAAGTGTTGCAGAGCGTGATCAAAGACGAGCGCCGCCACATCGGCTTCGGCGAGAACGAACTCGGCCGTCGACTCGCCAACTCGCCGCACATTCGCGCCCGCATCGAGCAGGTGAAGAAGGAACTCGATCACCTCGTACTCGACACGCTCGAAGAAACCATGCGCCACATCGGCTTGGAACGCAGCGAGCAGGATCGGCTCGGGCGTGCCTATCTCGAATCGGTCAATCGGTTGGGATTCGCATGATGCTCGACCCGATCGAACGTGAAGAACCAGTCGCCGCCGAGGAAGCGCGGCAGCGCTACATCCTCGAGGACACCGGCTTCGATGAAGTCCCGAAGAAATACCGGCGCTTCTATCGCAAGTGGAAAGGTACCGGTGACACGCTCGCGCCCAACGAAGTCATCTGTCCGGTGTGCAAAGTGGTCATCCGCTCGACCCGCGAACTGCGCCCTGGCGATCGCGTCTACTGCATGCCGTGCATGTCGCGACTGACCGTGGTGCGCACAGAGGCCGGAACGTTGGAAGCGCACGTCGCGTATTGAGCCGATGGCGATGCCTTACAATGATAGCGATCGAGATTGTGGCTATCGGCGGCGTCCGCTTGCGTTGTCAGGTGTGTCCGACGACGCCCGTCACTCGCTCGCTTCGACCAACTCGTAGCCGGCGCGCGCCAAGGCGCGACGTGTGGCGTCCATTATCCGCGGGCCGTCGACGTGCTTGGCGACCGGCACGTCCGGCGCCGCGCGCAATCGTTCGATGATCGCGTCTAGTTCTTCGCCAGCGAGTTGCTCGCACACTTCGTAGAGGCCGCTCGGACCTTCCTCGATGATGTTGTGCTGCTCCAAGATGACCCGCAACGTGGCGATGATCTGTGGCGTCGGGCTCGGCACCATCAAGGCCGCGATCGCACCATGATCGCGGCGAAGCTTGGCCGCGACGGGCAACGGCTCACCGCCACGCCAGCGCTGCGCCGCGGGCAGCAGAATCTTTTCTTCCATGCCGATGTGCTTGAGCAGCCCGGCGCGGAACTCTGCGTACGGCACCGGGTCGATCGCGCCGGGGCACACAGTCGCGCGCGCCAGCAACGCCTCCAGCCGCCGATGGTCATCAGCGAGGAAGCGAAACAGCGGTCCGGGCACCAGCGTTCCTCCGACAGTGCAGATGAAACACTAGTTGGGTCGCATCTGCTCGCGTAGCTTGCAGCGCTCGAGGTAGGTGCGCCGCACTAGCTCGGCATCGCGTACGAAGTGCTCAAGCTCATCGAGTAACAGCGCCTGTGGGCCGTCGCACAGGGCCTGCTCGGGACGCGGATGGAAGTCGACCAGCACCATGTTGGCGCCGGCGATGATCCCCTGCGCGGTCACATGAAGGATGTCGAGCAGACCGTCGGGCGCGGCTTCCTTCTTGCCGACCGAGTGCGACGGGTCGATGCACACCGGCACGCGCGTGAGCCGGCGCACCACTGGCACGTGCGCGAAGTCGACGAAGTTGCGGTGCGGATCGCCGAGGTTGGTCTTCATGCCGCGCAAGCAGAAGACGATGCGATGATTGCCGCTGGTGGCGATGTACTCGCAGGCGTTGAGCGACTCGTCGAGCGTGATGCCCATGCCGCGCTTGAACATCACCGGGAAGTCGTGTTGCTGCCCGACGGTTTTGAGTAACTCGAAATTCTGCGCATTACGGGTACCGATCTGCAGCATCACGCCAGTCGGATCACCCGCGGCCTTGAGCGCGTCGCGAATTTCGTCCACGTGCGACTCGTGAGTGATTTCCATCGCCACGACCTTGATCCCGTACTTGCCGGCGAGCTCGAACAAGTATGGCAGACAGGCCTTGCCGTGTCCCTGGAAGTCGTACGGGCTGGTGCGCGGCTTGTACGCACCGGCGCGCGTGGTGGTGATGCCCAAGCCTTTGAGCGCACGGAACATCAGCTCGGTGTTCTCGGGAGAGTCGACCGCGCACAATCCCGGAAAGAGATGGAAGGTATCTTGGCCGAAGTGCACGCCGTTGTACTCGAACCCGATCGCTTCGGCCTGGCCCTGATGTCGGCCGATCGCGCGATAGCGTTCCCGGATGCGGATCACCTTCTCGACCGCTGGAAACTCTTCGAACGGTTCGAGCGGAATCGTGCTGGTCGAGCCGAGCAAGTAGATCTCCGTCAACACGCGCAGCGCGCCTTGAATCTTGCGCACCTCGGCGCGGACATCGGGGTAGCGCGCGGCCATTTGAATCACCTGCTTGACCTCGGGTGACTCCGGCAGGATGTCGTCCTTCATCACAATGATCATGCGGCACTCCAGTCTTCGGTGTGCTGATTAGAGATCTTCGGCATGCGTGGCAAGCTGGGCGACCGCACTCAGACGGTCAGCTCGGTGGCTATTTCGTCGCAGCGGGGGTTGGCGGTAGCACGAAGTCCACGCTGTCGAGCATGAGGAAGCGCGCGTTGGGATCGAGACGCACGTAGCCCTTGATCGCGACTTGTTGGCGCGGGGAGACGGAAACGAAGCGCTTGATCGCGATATCCTGACCGCCAATTTGGAATTTCACCTTGTACGGCGCGACGGCCGCGTCGATATCGAGTGACGTGGCGGTGCCATTCAAGACGGTTAGCTTGAGCACGGACAGCTGGTATCGCTCGCCTTCGTACACGACCACCCAAGAAAACTCCGCTCGGATGCCTTCCACCTTCTCGCCGACGTAGGCCACAATGCGCACTGGAATCGGTGCCCCTGGGCGCGGACGCGCCTCGCTCACGCTCGCAGCCAGCAACATCAGCATGCAGATAGTCCTGAAAGTCTTCGGCATCTCCGGTCCCCCCGGTTGGTTCTCTAACGACCGCGATCAGGGCGCAAGGGGAGGACGACACCGCAGCGGTTCGGTCGGATGGAGCGCGGTCTAGAAGTCCACACCGACTTGGCCGGCCTGGCTCCGGACGATCGGCAAGGATTGATTCACGAGATCGCTGGGGTCACGCTGCCGTTCGCGTTCGGAGATCGCTTCCGCACGAGTCAGCGGTGCGTCGGGATTCGCCGGCGCGGCTGGCGGGAGCGGCAGAGTGCCAACGCGGTCCTCGGGTGGTAACGCGGTCCCCGTCAGCAGCGGGTGATCAACCGTCTGGCTCTCGGGTAAACCGGCGCCGACGAACTCGAGCCCTTCGAGGTACAGGCGGAAGGCGTCATCGTCGAGACGACGAGGTGCAGTTGGAAACTGTCCTCGCGCCACCGTGGTCAACTCGCGCTCGGTTACAAAGACGACATGCCCAGCGCGATCGAGGACGCTGTGAACCCGCGCGCGGCCGCCGACGCCAACGACCTCACTCACGTCCGCAACCGGATCGAAGCGCAGCACAAACTCGGTGCCGCGGACGCCCACGATCGCATTCGGACTCTCGATCTCGTAGGACGAACCCGGCTGCTGGTAGCGGTCGTTCACAATCGCGCGGACCTTGCCGCGGAGAATCCGCATCAGCGAGCGGAACACGCCCGGCTCCGGATCGAAGACCAGTTGATCGACGATCAGTTCCGTGTTGTCACCGATGATCAGCACGCTCTCGTCGAGGAAGACCACCCGCATGCGTCCCGGCGAGCCGGTGCGCAGCTGATCGCCTTGCTCCACCGCTGCGCCGATGGTTGCGGGCGACCACTCGCCGCCGCGCCCAACCTCCGCCTGCCCTTCGAGATCGGCAAGGGTGCCCACCTGCGCGCCGATCGACTGTGCGGCAACGCGCACAGCGAGGCACAAGAACAGACAAATCAACAGGCCGCGTCGCATCGGTCGCATGGCTAGAATCTCGCTCGCAACGACACCGAACCGATGTTCCGATTGTAGTTGAAGTCGGGATCGTTCGAGTCGTTGAACGTACCGAAATACCCCAGTAGCCCGCTCACGTGCGGACTGATCGGGTACTCCACCACGGCGGTAATGTCATGTTCGTTGTCGACCCGGCCGTTGCTCGCGCCGTCGTAGTCTTCGTGGCGGTAGGCGTAGAACAGATCGCTGCTGAATCCGTACGGGAACGTCCAGCCCAGGCCGGTCATGATCTCGTTGCCATCGTAGCCGTAGCGGTCACCCTGCGCATGACTCGGATCGTTGCGATCAAACTGATAGCCGAACAGCAAGTAGCGCCCGACCGCCCCGAGGGCGAAGATCTCACGGATGGCAGGGGCGTAGTCGATGGAACTATTCTGACTCTCGAACGGCTGCTGGAGGAAGTCCTGCCAACGCAACCGAAAGGTCAACTGCGTGCGGCCAAAGTTGCCGCTCGGCACTTCCAGCCATGGCGACGCGGTGACGGCGGACAGGAAGCGCGAGGTGTCGAGCAAGTAGAAATCGTAGTAAGCGAGCAAGCCGGCGCGCGCGTCGCCGAACGCCCCGACGAGTTGCAAGGTTGGCCGGTGATCTTGCAGGTCGAACTGGGTGAGGTTGAAGTACAGGCTCTGGTAGAAATCGTACCCAAGGGACAGTTGAACCCGTTTTCCGCGCCACACCACGCCGTTGCCGCCGACGGATACGAACGCACTTCCATCGGCTCGCCGCGTGATGCCCGCGGCCGTCGCGATCGCCCCGTCCGTCGGGGCCAAGACCACGTTGCTGTCGTACTGAAAGCCCGCTTCCGCGAAGAGCTCGGTGGCCGGTCGCTCGCCTGCACGCAGCCGCCGTAGCAGCGCGGCGGCTTC
>JBGOUW010000293.1:0-6471 GCA_041477755.1 Binatia bacterium | reverse complement strand
TTCGACAGCGACGGGCGCGCCGCCACGACGAGCGTGAGCGGGCCGGGCCAGAAGCGCGCGATCAGCCGCCGCGCCAGCGGCGTGATACGCGCCGCCACTTCATTGAGCATTGCGCTACCGACGATCAGCACCGAGATGGGCTTGTGGTCGGTACGGACCTTGAGAGCAACGAGGGCGTCGAGCGCCGCCGGGTTGTTGGTGTCCGCCCCGAGGCCGTAGAGCGTCTCGGTGGGATAGACGATCAGCGCGCCCCGGCGTAGCGCCGCCGCGGCGGCATCGATCGCGGTGCTATCGGCTGCGCTGTTGAGTGAGTCGTGCATTCTTTTCCTCGACCTGGCGCCCCAGTTCGGTTTTGAATTCGTCGAGCCGCGTGGCCAACGCGGCGTCATTGAGTGCGAGAATTTGTGCCGCGAGGATCGCCGCGTTCTCCGCGCCCGACTTGCCAATGGCGACGGTGGCGACGGGGACGCCGGCCGGCATCTGGACGGTGGCGAGCAACGCATCGAGCCCGTGCAGACCGGTGGCATCGAGCGGTACGCCGATCACCGGGAGCATCGTGTGCGCCGCCACCACGCCGGCGAGGTGCGCTGCCGCGCCGGCGCCGGCGATGATCACTTGCAGCCCACGCTCGCGTGCCCCGGTCGCGTAGGCCGCCGTCTTTCCGGGCGCACGGTGGGCCGAGATTACCTGGACCTCGTACGCGACGCCGAAGGTCTCCAGGCGACTAGCGGCCGCCGACATGACCTCCCAATCGCTGTCGCTGCCCATCACGATGCCAACTTTGGGATCGCCCTGCTTCATTTGGTTGCTCCGCCGTTTGACCGTTCTAGTGCGCGCCGCCCGATGTCGCGGCGATAGTACATCCCATCCCACTCGATCTGCTTGACCGCACGGTACGCCTCTGCGACCGCGGCCGCAATGTCGCTGCCCAACGCCGTGACGCCCAGCACACGGCCGCCGTTGGTGACGATGTCGCCGTTGCGTATCGCGGTACCGGAGTGGAAGACCACGCCGTCGCGCCAGCCGTGCAGCCGATCGAGGCCGCGAATCGATTGGCCCTTGTTGTAGCTGCCGGGATAACCGTCGGCGGCCAGGACGACGCATGCCGCCGCTCGCGTGTCCCATTCCAATCTGATGTCCGCCAGCCGACCGTCCACCACCGCCTCCAGTGCGGCCAGCAGATCACTCTTGAGTCGCAGCAGCAACGTCTGACACTCGGGATCGCCGAAACGGGCGTTGAACTCCAACACCTTGGGTGATCCGTTGTGGATCATGAGCCCCGCGTACAGCACGCCCTTGTACACAATGCCGCGCTCACGCAGGCCGGTCACGATAGGGGTCATCACCTCGCGCATGATGCGGTCGTGCAGCTGGGCCGAAACGATCGGCGCCGGAGAGTAGGCGCCCATGCCGCCGGTGTTCGGACCCGTATCGCCGTCGCCGATGCGCTTGTGATCCTGCGATGACGCCAGCGGCAACACGGTCTGGCCATCGGTGATGGCCATGAACGAGACTTCCTCGCCTTCGAGAAATTCTTCGATGACGACGCGATTGCCGGCGTCGCCGAAAATCTTGCCGCGCATGATCTCGCTGACGGCGTCTTCGGCGTCCTTCACGGATTGGCAAATGATTACGCCTTTGCCGGCGGCGAGGCCGTCGGCTTTCACCACTATCGGCGCCCCGACTTCGCGGATGTATTGCACCGCCTCGTCGGCGTCGGTGAAGCTGCCGAAGAACCCGGTCGGGATGTGACAGCGCCGCATCAGGTCTTTGGTGAACGCTTTGCTGCCTTCGAGCTGGGCGCCCGCGCGGGTGGGGCCGAACACGCGCAGGCCGTGGCGCTCAAACTCGTCGACGATGCCGAGGGTGAGGGGCAGCTCGGGGCCGGGGATGGTCAGATCGATACGTTGCGCGCGCGCGAACGCGAGCAGGGCAGGGATGTCGTCGGCGGCGATCGGCACCAGTTCCGCCAGCCCGCCGATGCCGGCGTTGCCGGGCGCGCAATAGATCTGTCGGACGCGTGGCGATTGGCGCAACTTCCACACCAAGGCATGTTCGCGGCCACCACCGCCGATGACGAGGAGATTCATTGTTCTATGAACGCGCGATCTAGTGCTTGAAGTGGCGGACGCCGGTGAAAACCATCGCCATGTTGCGATGATCGGCGAGCGCGATCACTTCATCGTCGCGCGTGCTGCCGCCGGGCTGGATCAGCGCCACCGCGCCGGCGTCGGCCGCGGCTTCGACGCCGTCGGGAAACGGGAAGAACGCTTCACTGGCGACCACCGAGCCGTTCAGGTCGATGCCGAGGCGCTGCGCCCGCGCGACCGCCAGGCGCACCGGATCGACGCGCGAGGTTTGTCCGCCACCGACGGCGAGGGTGCGATCATCGGTGCAGAACACCACGGCGTTCGATTTGATGTGTTTCGCAATCGGCAGGCCGAACGCCATCGCGCGCAGCTCCGTCGCGGTGGGCGTGCGCTTGGTGACGATCTTGCCTTCGGCAGGATTCTCCATGGCGAGATCGGGATCTTGAACCAGGAGACCGCCGAACACGCGCTTCAAGTCGCGCTCGCCCCGACTGATTCGGTCGGCGTGCCACAACATGAGTCGGCGGTTCTTCTTCTTGCGCAGCAACTCGAGGGCAGCCGGATCGAACGCGGGGGCGATCAGGACCTCGCTGAAGATCTCATCGACCACCCGAGCCAACGCGAGGCTCCAGCGCTGGTTGGTGATGATGATGCCGCCAAAGGGCGAGTCGGGATCGGTGATGTACGCCTTCTGGTACGCTTCGGCATCGGTGGCCGCGGTGGCGACACCGCACGGCGTGTTGTGCTTGAGAATGGCGACAATCGGCTGGGGGGTGTTGCGAAACTCCAGCATCAGTTGCATCGCCGCGTTGATGTCGACGATGTTGTTGAACGACAGCTCCTTGCCGTGCAGCTGCTCGGTGATGCGGAGAAAGTCGCCGTAGAGTGCGCCATGCTGATGCGGGTTCTCGCCGTAGCGCAGGTCCTGCGCTTTGTGGAGTTGCAAGTGCAGCGTTTCGCCGAACGGGCTCTCGCCGCCGAGGGCGCCGAGGTAGTCGCTGATCTTGCCATCGTAACGCGCGGTAGTCTGAAAGGCCTTCTTAGCGAGGCGGAAGTTCGTCGTCGCGCTCACGCTGCCGCTGTTGGCGCGCAACTCGTCGAGCACGGTGCGGTAGTCGGCCGGGTCGACGATCACCGTCACGTCGTGGTGATTCTTGGCGGCGGAGCGCAGCATCGACGGGCCGCCGATGTCGATGTTTTCGATCGCGTCCTCCAACGTGCAGTTCGGTTTCGCGACCGTGGATTCGAACGGGTAGAGGTTCACCACCACCATGTCGATCGGTTGGATGGCGTTGGCGGCCATTTGCTGGCGATGGCTCTCCACATCGCGGCGACCGAGTAGACCGCCGTGAATCTTCGGGTGCAGCGTCTTGACGCGGCCGTCGAGGATCTCCGGCGAGCCGGTGTAGTCGCTCACCGCGACCACCGGAATACCGGCGTCGGTGAGCGCCTTCGCGGTGCCGCCGGTGGAGAGAATCTCGACGCCGAACGTGTGCAACTCGCGTACGAAGTCGATCAGTCCGCTCTTGTCGCTGACGCTCACCAGTGCGCGTGTAATCTTGCTCATGAGTTCCTCCCCACCCCGTCAGCGTGCAGCACCCGTGGCACGCGTTTGCCAAGCCGGGTGAGCACTTCATACGCAATCGAATCCTGCCAGCTTGCCACTTCCTCCACGCTGATGCGTGCGGCGCCCTGGGTGCCCCAGAGCACGACCTCATCATGCGACTCGACCCCGGCGATGTCGGTGACGTCGATCAGCGTGAGATCCATGCACACCAGGCCGACGATGGGCGCGCGTTGGCCGCGCACCAGCACGAAGCCGCGGTTCGATAGCCGGCGATCGTAGCCGTCAGCATAACCGATTGGGATCGTCGCGATGCGGCTCGGCCGTCGTGTGATGAACGTCTGCCCGTAGCTCAGCGGGCGTTCAGCGGCTACGAATTTGAGTTGGATGATGCGGGTCACCAGTCGCATCGCTGGCGCGAGCGCTACCGGACAATCGGCCAGCGGTGCGATGCCGTAGAGCGCGACCCCTGGGCGCACCATCGTAAAGTGGGACGTGGGCCGCGCGAGTGCGCCAGTGCTGTTGGCCAGATGAATGAACCTAGGCCGGACACCCGCGGCCGCGGCGGTCGCCAACGCTTGTTGGAATTGTTGGAGTTGGAAGGCGTAGATATCGGCGTTGCTGAGGTTCGCGTTGGCGAAGTGGGAGAAGATGCCGGCCACGACGATCTCAGGCGCCAAGCGCAGGTCTTCAAGCAGCGCGGGCAACTCCGCTGGTGTCACGCCCAAGCGACCCATGCCGGTATCGATTTTCAAGTGGACGGTAAGCCGTCGTCCGCGCAGTGCGGCACGCCACTCGGCGAGCATGCTGCGATCGACCAGCGCGACGCTCAGCTGATTGGCCAGCACGGATTCGAGTTGAGATCCCGACGCACCGGCGAGCACTAAGATCGGCTTACGGACGCCCGCGGTCCGCAGCTCGATAGCTTCCTCGACGGTGGCGACACCGAAGGCCTCCACGTCGGGTTCGAGCATCGGCGCGACCAGCGCGGCGCCATGCCCGTAGGCGTCGGCCTTCACCACGGCGAGCAGCGCCACATTTGCGTGCGCCAGTCCGTTGCGGATGGCCGCGAGATTGTGACGCAACGCCCCTCCATCGATATGCGCTACCGTGGGGCGACCGCTACTGACATGCATTGGAATACGTGAAGAGTGCGATTGGGCTACCAAATGCCCACCAGGTTGTAAAGGTCGTTTGAAGCGTCTATCTTTTCGCCGTGCGCGTGACAGTGAATGGAGAACCGCGCGACCTTCCCGCAACGATGACAGTGGCCGATTTGGTGGCGGATCTCGAACTGAGCCGACGCCGCATCGCCGTCGAGGTGAACTGCGACATCGTGCCGCGAGAGCGCTACGCCACACAGCCTTTACGCGACGGCGACGCGGTCGAGATCGTCCACTTCATCGGCGGCGGGTGACAGGGGGGCGGCAATACGGAGGCATGACGAGCCATGCGTAGTGAACTATGACTGATGCGTTCGAGTTGGCGGGCCGAAGTTACCACTCGCGTTTGATCGTGGGCACCGGCAAATACCGTGACTTCGCTGAGACCCGCCGCGCGGTCGAGGCGTCGGGTGCCGAGATCGTGACCGTCGCAGTGCGGCGCGTGAACATTACCGACCCGAAGGCGGAGAACCTGCTCGACTACCTCGATCCCAAGCGCTTCACGATTCTCCCCAATACCGCGGGTTGCTATACTGCCGAGGACGCGATTCGTACGGCGCGGCTCGCGCGCGAGGCGGGCGTGGGTAACCTGGTGAAGCTGGAAGTCATCGGCGACCAACGCACGTTGTTCCCCGATGTGCCCGAGACCATCCGGGCAGCGGAGGTGCTGGTGCGCGAGGGATTCGCGGTGTTGCCGTACATCAACGACGACCCGATCGCGGCGCAGCGAATGGAAGAGTTGGGTTGTGCCGCGGTGATGCCGTTGGCGGCGCCGATCGGATCGGGGTTGGGCATCCGCAACCCGTACAACATCCGCATCATCCTCGAACATAGCCGAGTGCCGGTCATCGTCGATGCAGGCGTAGGAACGGCGTCCGATGCGGCGGTGGCGATGGAGTTGGGTTGCGCCGCGGTGTTGATGAACACCGCGATTGCCAGTGCCAAAGATCCAATCCTCATGGCCGAAGCGATGCGGCTCGGGGTCGAGGCGGGGCGCAAGGCATTCCTGGCCGGTCGCATCCCGCGCAAACTGTACGCAACCGCCTCCAGTCCACTCACCGATTTGATCGAGTAAGCGATCTGACGCCGCCGATTCAGCTCTATCTCATCACGGACCGCACTCAGACCGGTGGGCGCGCGCTGGTCGACGTGGTGGCGGCCGCGGTGCGCGGTGGCGTCGATGCCGTGCAGCTCCGGGAGAAGGACCTCAGCGCCCGTGCGCTTGCCGAGTTGGCGCGTGCGCTGCTGCCATTGTGTCGGCAACACGGCGCGCGCTTGCTCATCAGCGATCGCATCGACGTGGCGCTCGCTGTCAATGCCGACGGCGTGCATTTGCCCGCAGCGTCGTTCTCCGTCGCCGACGCGCGCCGGTTGCTTGGCAATCGGCTGATTGGAGTGTCGACGCACAGCGTGCGCGACGTGCAAGCGGCGGTCGGCGCTGACTTCGTAGTGCTGGGGCCGATCTACGCCACACCATCGAAGGCCGAGTTCGGCGCCCCGCTGGGGCTGGCGGTGCTTGCGGAAGCCACCGGCTGCGCCACCATGCCGGTGCTGGCGCTGGGGGGAATTACGCCGGCCCGGGTTGCCTCGGTCCGCGCGCACGGTGCCGCCGGTATTGCGGTCGTGCGCGCAGTGTGCGGCGCGTCTGATCCCG
>JBGOUW010000079.1:0-12985 GCA_041477755.1 Binatia bacterium | reverse complement strand
GGCACCCCGAACAGATTCGGCATCCACACGGTGAAGCCGGCGTCGCGGACCCAGCGCGCGAAGCGGGCGACCTGCGGTGAGATGCCCGGCATCTCGGTCATAACGATGACCGCCGGGCCTGTGCCCGCAACGAAGACGAGTTTGGTCTTGCCGTGCAGCGTGATCTGCCGGCGTTCGAAGTCTTCGAGCGAATCCGAGTTTGCGAGCTTGGTCTCGGGCATATCTTGTACCCTCCGGCGCGCCACCGTATCCAAGTTCCACTGCCTTCGCCATCACCAGGCGACGCGACACTTACGAGACAAGACACTCGGGCGCGTCAACGTTGGAACGCGACCGCCTTTGCTGCGGTACTGTCGCTTCACGCTTGCCGATCTCGTTTCGCTCGGATACGAACGCGCTCGATGAAGATTGACGTGAAGCAGGTTCCGATTCGCGTCCCGGGCTTCCGTTTCGGCGCGGCGGCCTGTGGCCTGAAGGCCAGCGGCAAGCGCGATATCGGGTTGATCGTGTCGGACGTGCCGGCCACCGCGGTGGCGGCGTTCACGACCAATCGCGTGCAAGCGGCACCGGTGCTGCTCGGCAAAGAACGCATCCGCGGTGGCAAGGTGCAGGCGGTGCTGGTCAATAGCGGCAACGCCAACGCGTACACCGGCCGCGATGGCTTGCGACTCGCCCGCGAGCTGTGCGCGCTGGCCGCACAACGATTGGGGATCAGTCAGAAGCTGGTCATTCCGTCGTCGACCGGTCGCATCGGCGTGCAGCTGCCGCGGGAGACCGTCCGCAAGGGAGTGACCGCTGCCTGCCGCGATCTCAATGTCGACGGTTTCCATCGTGCGCTCGAAGGCATCATGACCACCGACGCGTTTCCGAAGTTTGCCGTCGAAGGGCTGGTGCTCGATGGGCGTGACGTGACGATCGCAGGGATGGCGAAAGGTGCGGGCATGATCGCCCCCCGCATGGTGCCGCACGCGACCTTGTTGAGCTACATCCTCACCGATGCGCGCGTTTCGCGCCCGGCGCTTCGGAAAGTACTCGACCTGAGCCTGCCGCAGTCGTTCAACGCCGCGGTGGTCGATGGTGACACCAGCACCAACGATACCGTACTGCTGCTCGCCAACGGTCTGGCGGGCAATCGCAGCATCACGCCGGCGTCGCGCGAGTTCGCGGCATTTGCCGGTGCGGTCGGACGGATCATGCGCACGTTGGCGCGGATGGTGGTGAAGGACGGGGAGGGCGCGACGAAGCTCATCGACATCACCGTCCGGCGCGCGCGGACCGTTGTGGATGCTGAGCGCGTCGCCGATGCGATCGCGCGCTCACCGCTGTGCAAGGCGGCGTTCTTCGGCGGCGATCCGTACACTGGCCGCATTGTGTGCGCTGCCGGCTACAGTGGCGCGGTGTTCGAACCGTCGAAGCTCGACGTGTACCTTGATGACGTGCAGGTCGTCCGGCGCGGCGTCGAAGTCGTCGGTTCGGTCGAAGCGCGCGCCTCGAAGGTCGTCGCGCGGCCCGAGTTCAGTTTGACCATCGACCTGCACGCGGGCCGCGCCGTCGCCCACCGCATGGCGTCGGATCTCAGCGTGGATTACGTGCGCTTCAATTCGGACTACCGGACGTGAGCGAAGGTGCCGTTTCGCGACGGCACGAGATCATTGACGGACGAACATGACAGCGATCCCCCAGCTCTCCCCTGCTGAGATTGCCGCGCTGCGGCGGCAGGTGGGAACGCGGTCGACGGAGTTGCGGCAGGAGTTGGCGTGGCTCGATGCGATCGATGCGGCGCAGCCATCGCCCTCGGTTCCGCCGCAAGCGTTGAAGGTCGTCGTCTTCAACGCCGAGCGCGGCAGCCACTTCGAAGGCATCTGCTCGTTGCTGACGACGCATTCGGCGTTGCGCGATGCCGACATCCTGCTGCTCAACGAAGTCGACTGGGGCATGGCGCGCTCGGGTAATCGGCACGTCGCACGCGATCTCGCCGCGCGGCTTGGGCTCGGGTACGCGTTCGCGATCGAGTTTCTCGAACTGACCAAGGGCGAGGCGGCGGAGTTGGACGCGCCGGGCGAGAACACATGGAGCTTGCACGGCAATGCCATCCTCAGCCGCTGGCCGCTGCGCAATGCCCGCGTGTTGCGACTCCCGGTGCGATGTAGTTGGGCGGAAGGCGCGCAAGCGCGGATCGGTGGACGTGCCGCGCTGCTCGCCGAGGTCGACACCGCGCGAGCCTCGCTGACGCTCGCCTGTACGCACTTGGAAAATCGCACCACACCAGATGGCCGGCGCGACCAGATGCGCACCCTGCTCGACGCGGTTCGCGACAGCCCGCGCGCCATCATCGGCGGTGACCTCAACACCTCGACTATCGACTCGGGCGAGACCGAGCAGATCTTTGCCGTGCCGGAATATCTGCGCGCGGAACCGCAGCGTTTGCGCTGCCCCGAGCGGTACGAGTCATTGTTCTCCGACGTGCGCGCGGCGGGGTTTCTGGTCGACGAGGTCAACGCGCCGGCCGTGCCGACGAGCGTGCCGATGGGGATCCTCGACCCGGCCTATCGGTTGAAACTCGATTGGCTGTTCGCGCGCGGACTGGAGCCTGTCGGTTCATCGCAGGTGATTCCCGCGGAGTGCAGCGGGGCGCGGGTGTCCGATCACGATTTGGTGCTGACTGAGTTCAACTGTGGGGGGTGAGGGACCAGCGCGTCGTGACATCACCGCGCGCCGGTCCCTCGTGGCCTACGAAGGGCTACTCGTCCGCCAGGTAGTACGAACCGATCAAGATGAACATTTCGTTTTCGGTACTCTCGCCACCGGTGATCGGGCAAGCGTCGCAGAATCCGTCGTTGGCGTCTGGGGCCGTGTCGCAGGTGTGATTATCCTTGGTGCCATGACACGGGGCGCCGACCTTACCCTTGGTGCAGGCCACCGGCGTGCACAGGCCGAAAGTATTCCGGGCGCTCTCCGGTACATGCGATCGGCGCGTGACGAAGTCGGGGTCGGGTGAGCCGTCGCTGTTCATGCCGTTGTTGTACAGCGAGCAGAAATGCAGAGTGCGCTGCACGGGATCGGGCGAGTCGAACATCAACGGCGGGTTGAACGTTGTATCGACCGGATCGTTGTAGACGAAACTCTCGTAGAGTTGGGTGCCGTCGGACAGAGCGATCGTAAAGTGCTTGCCGTGGCGATGGGTGTGCGACGACAAGTTGAACAGCCGGGCGCCCTGCGGCAGCACGAAGTCGTTACAGATCGTCTGGGTCGTGTACGGCGGCGCGTTGGCGGAGAAAATCATTGTCGTGTCGAAGATGGGTTGCACTGCGTGGCGCGGATCCTTGGCGAAGTAGTAGTTCAGCCGCGCGTGCATCATTGTGTCGTGGTCGGTCAAATTGAAGGCGTGGGAGTTCCAGTACAGAACGCCTTTGGTGGGAATCTGTGCGTACACCCCGGGGATGTAATGGGTGTACGCCTGCGCAGTTTGCGAACCGCCGATAACGTAGAAGGACTGCCCGCCGACTGACGGCCCGAAACCAATGCAGGCGAACGACTGGCGGATCTGGCTGCGGCAGAAGCCATCGGTGCCGCACGCGTGAACATCCGTCGGATCGCAGGCGTCGCTGTCGTGCGGGCCGCCGGTGCAGGTCCAGTCTCCCAGCGAGGGATCGTTGATATCGTCAACCGAGCCCACGTAGCGGTTGAGAAGCAAGTGATGGCTCTGCGCGTCTTGGCGCAGCTCGCTGCTGTCGAACAAGAACGCCGTGCCTGTCGCCGGATCGAGAAATTCGGGCGGCACTTGCTGGCTGATATCGTAGTAAGTGGCGAAGCAGATCTCATGCTCGCTATGCGCCTCCAACTTCCACGGCGGCATCTCGAGTTGAATGCCGGCGCCGGTCGCCGGCGGATCGAGGGGTTTGATGACAATCGGTTCGGGTGGCGGGAGGCAGGCGCCCAGCAGTGCCGCTGTGCCTTCCACGGTTCCGGTCTTGGGCGCTCCGTTGAGGATCCATAAGCGAACGATTTCGAGTTCGTCCTCGCTGAGAGCCGGGAGGCCGTTCGGCATCGGTGCACCGGAGATCTGCGTGCCCGGAGGCAAAATGCTCGGTTTGGTGGCGGCAGCGAGCTTGAGGAAGAGATAGCTGCGGTCTTTGTCGCCGGGGCGCACGCGATTGAGGCTGCTCTCGCTGGAGGGCACCTCGATCAAGTTGTCGTAGGCCACACCAGCTCGGAGGTCCAATCCGCTTTGCTGCGCTGCGCCGTGACAGGCGGACTCTGTGCAGCCGCGATGTTCGAAAATCACATCCTGAATTCCGGCGAAGGTGCTGGCGTACGCCTTGGGTGCATCGGCGCACTGTCCCGACACCACGGTGGTTGCGGTGGCGGTCGGCGTGTTCGGCACCGGTGTTGCGGTGTTGGTCGGCACTGTCGTGAACGTAGGAACGCTGGTGGCGGTGGCCGGTATAGCGGTTGCCGTTGGGACGTTGGTTGCGGTTGGCGGCACCCGCGTCGCGGTGGCGGTGGCTACTGGAGTGGCCGTATCGACGGCGGCCCCGCCACCGTTTCCATCACCGCTACCATCACAGGCCGCCAACCCTGCGCATAACGCCACGAGCAGCGCGTTTGCCGAAGTCCTCAGTCCCACTCGCACGAAGTACGGTCGCATAACTCCCCCATCTTCCAGGTTGGCCCAACCTACACGAATGTTGCAGGTCCGCCAAGCGAAGTCGGCCGCAAGGGCAAGCTCTCGCGTGCGAATGGTCGGTAGCGCGTCTGAGTGGCGGGTGGGGCGAAGCGCCCCATCTAATGTAGTTCGACCTGACGATGATGAGCCGGGACAGCGCGAAGCCGACCCCGGAGGTTAACTCGGTTTCTTTACGATCTCATCGATCATCGCCCGGAAACCCTCCGGCGACCGGTTCATCAGCCGCTTGCCATTCACGAAAATGGTCGGCGTCCCGGTGACCCCGACGTCGTTGCCGAGTTTGATTTCATCTTGGACCTGCTGCTGAATCTCGGGGGACTTCATGTCGGCTTCGAACTTGGCGGCATCGAGACCGATCTTCTGCGCGTACTCCTTCAGCTTGTCGGCTTGCAGAGCCTTGTTGTTGGCGAACAATTGATCGTGCATCTCCCAGAACTTGCCTTGCCTACCCGCGGCCAGTGACGCCTTGGCCGCATCCATCGCGAACGGGTGCATCGGCAGCGGGTACTGCTTGTAGACGAACTGCGCGTCCTTCGGGTACTCCTTGAGGATTTGGTCCACCAGACCGGCGGACTGCGAGCAGAAGGGTCATTGGAAGTCAGAGAACTCGGCGATGATCACCCGGCCATCTTTAGCGCCTCTCACCGGCGACTTGGCGATCGGAACGTCGACAACCTTGTTGGGGTCGACCTGTGGACGAGCGCCCGGCGGCGCGGCCGGACGCGCGTCAATCTTCTTTTCGAGGTCGTTGAGCTTGGCGAGGATCTGTTTCTGCTGGCTACGCAGTTCGGAAACATCCTCGGCACTGGGGCCACAAGCAGCCAGCAGTGTGAGCAGTGCGAGCGGCATCATGCGCATCACGCGACGGATCGTTCGGGCTTCCATCACTCACGTCCTCCTCTCGGACAGGGCTTAACGCACTCTCCTTTACCTGCGTCGGCGGTCCGTGACAAGTCGGCGCGGCGTTGCGACAGTCGGCGCGGCGTTGCGGGTTGACGTCCGTTTCACTATCGTCGGCTTCCTCGTGGGCTCCGCCGTTGTGATCGATCTCTGTCGCCATGCGCGTAATTGCCGGTAGCGCCAAGGGTCGCCGTCTCAAGACTGCGGGCGGGCGCGGGACACGGCCGACCGCGGATCGCGTAAAGGAAGCGATCTTCAGCATGCTCGACTCGCGCGTTGATCTCACCGGCGCGCAGGTGCTCGATCTGTTCGCCGGCAGCGGCGCGCTCGGCATCGAGGCGCTCAGTCGCGGTGCCGCCGGCGTGACCTTCGTCGAGGAAGGGCGCGATGCGCTGCGCGCTCTGCGCGCGAACCTCGCGGTGTGTGGCTTCGCGGCGCAGGCGCGCGTCTTGCCGATGTCGGTGACGGCAGCACTGCGTCGACTGGCCCAAGCGGGTGGGGCGCCCGCGGCGTTTGCGGCGTTTGATGGTGTGCTGCTCGACCCGCCGTACGAGAAAGGGCAGGTGGCGGCCACGCTCGCCGCGTTAGCGGCGGCCGCGATCGTGCGCCCCGGCGGATGGGTTGTCGTCGAACATCACCTTGACGAATCGCCGGCGCACCCGGCGTTTTCCGATTTGACGCCGACGCATCGCTATGGGAAGACGGGCGTCACCGTACTACACGTTCCCGAGGAGCCCGCCGATCGCGCCATGCAACGCAAAGCTGTCTACCCTGGTTCGTTTGATCCGATCACCAACGGCCACCTCGACATCGTCCGCCGCGCGCTCAATGTGTTCGACCAGGTGGTGGTGGCCGTTGCGTACAATGCGAACAAGGACGCGGCCCTGTTTTCCCCCGCCGAGCGCGTGGATCTGATTCGCGAATCGCTCGCCGATGTTGGCGATCGCATCATCGCCGACAGCTTCGAAGGTCTGCTGGTTGACTACTGCGATCGCGTCGGCGGCACGGTGGTGATTCGCGGCCTGCGCGCGGTATCGGACTTCGAGACCGAGTTTCAGATGGCGTTGATGAACCGCCACCTTAACAGCCGCATCGAGACGTTCTTCATGACTGCCAGCGAAGCCTACTTCTACACTGCCTCGCGGTTGGTGAAGGAGGTGGCGGCGCTTGGTGGGGACGTCAGCGCGTTGGTGCCACCCGGCGTCCACGCCCGATTGCAAGCAAAGATCAAGGCGCGCCCGCGCTAGCCTCACACTCGTCGAAACGATTCGCCTGCACCCGACTGGTGCGCCGTGGCGTGCGCCGGAAATTTGTGTTCTATGAAACCTGACATGAACCTGAACGAGCGCGTGCGCCTCATCAAGCCTTCGGCAACCATGGCAGTGACCGAACAGGCCGCCGCGTTGCGCGCCAAAGGCATCGAGCTGATCGACTTTGGCGCCGGCGAACCGGACTACGATACGCCCGCACACATCAAGGAGGCGGCCGTGCGGGCACTAGCCGCCGGCCAAACCAAGTACACACCGGTCGGCGGCACCGCGGTGCTCAAGCAGGCTATCCTCGCCAAGCTTCGACGCGACAACGGACTGACCTATGAGGCGAGCGAAGTCCTTGCCAGCTGCGGCGGCAAGCACTCGCTCTATCTGGCGTTCCAGGCGTTGTTCGGTCCTGGCGATGAGATCATCGTGCCGGCGCCGTACTGGGTCAGCTATCCCGACATGCTCGCGCTGGCCGGGGCGCGGGCTCGCATCGTTCAGACCAAGGAGACCGAGGGTTTCA
Organism: Binatia bacterium; assembly: GCA_041477755.1. Lineage (GTDB taxonomy): Bacteria > Desulfobacterota > Binatia > HRBIN30 > JACQVA1 > JACOST01. The sequence goes on along the minus strand of JBGOUW010000079.1, from coordinate 5,619 downwards.
AAATGACTGCCGCGGAGCTCGATGCCGCGGTCACGCCGGCCACGCGTGCGGTGCTGATCAACAGTCCCAGCAATCCCGCCGGCGTTGCGTACGACGAGCGCGAAATAATGGAGCTTGCTGGGGTGATCGCCAAGCGCAACCTGCTGGTGATCAGCGACAACGTGTACGAGATGATGGTCTACGGAGGCTTCCGGGCCGGCGCCGTGTTGAGCGTCCGACCGGATCTGCGCGACCGGACACTGCTCGTCAACTCGGTTTCCAAGACCTACGCGATGACCGGCTGGCGCATTGGTTACACTGCCGGACCGCGCGAGGTCATCAAGGCGATGTCGACGCTGCAGGGACAGATGACCTCGAATCCGTCCGCGGTGGCGCAGGCGGCGGCGGCCGAAGCGCTGGGCGGGTCACAGGACTCGGTGCCGCCGATGATGCGAGAATTCGAGCGCCGGCGGGATTTCATCGTGCCGGCGTTGAACCAGATTCCCGGCGTGCGCTGTCGGATGCCGCAAGGGGCGTTCTACGTGTTCCCCAATCTCGCTGCGTATCTCAATCTGCGCGGCTCGGAATTGAAGAATGGTGACGACCTCGCCGCCTATTTGTTGCAAGAGGCCCGCGTCGCGGTCGTCGGCGGCACCGACTTTGGTTATCCCGAGCACATCCGGATCTCGTACGCCAACTCGATGGAGAACCTGCGCCTCGGGCTCGAGCGGATGGCACAGGCGCTGGCGACGCTGAAGGCCAAGAGTTGAAAGATGGAGCTGACGGTCAGCGGGTCAGCTCTTGGCGCTCGCTGAACACCTCGGCTTCGAAGCACAAGAGCTGGCAGTCGGCTTGGCGCCACGCGTCAGCCGGCAGTAAGGCCTTGGCGCAGAGTTCGTCGAGTAAGCGATCGCGATCCCAGCCGTGCTGGATGGCGACGTGCGGGAGAAACACCGCCCGTTGCTCGCCGCGCATCACACACACGCCGTGGTGGCCAGTAACAATTTCTGCGGGTGTTGCCGACCGCGGCGTGGTCAGGCGCGAGATCTCGATGTCGAGCAGTGTCAACTCCGCCAGTTGCACCGAGGCGAAGCGCGGGTCCTCGAACGCCGCTTGTAGGGCGACGTGGACGACACCTTCGTGCAGTGGTCGATCCGCACTCAAGGTACCGACACAGCCGCGCAGCTCCGCCTCCACGTGCAGGCTGACGAACACCCCGGCGCGTGCTTGCAGCGCGGCGGTTGGGTTTTCGATGCGGGGAAGAGGCGTGGGCTGGAGTCGCGCGCTGATCGTGTCGCGCGCCAGCCGTAGGAGCGCGCGTCGCTCGTCTGCTGTCAATGGCGGGACGGGTTCAGGCTCCATGAAACGGCCGGACGCCCGACTGTTTGTAGTGAAAATAGTCGGCGAGAATCAGGGCGTGATCGAACGCGAGCGGTCGGGGCAATGTCGCCTTGATGAAGATCCCAGCCTCTGCCGCGTCGTCCCCGGCCACCGGTGTCCCGATCGCGTGGCCGATGAACACCGTCGCGATGGTGTGGCGGCGGGGGTCACGTTGCGGATCGGAGTAGGCGTAAAACTGTTCGGTGAGCGTGACCTCGAGTCCGGTTTCTTCTCGCGCCTCACGCACGGCGGCGGCTTCCAAGGTCTCGCCGTATTCGACGAACCCGCCGGGGATAGCCCAGCCGGGCGGCTCGAAGCGGCGCTCGATCAACACGATGCCCCCGGCCACCTCGATGATCGTGTCCACGGTCGGAGCTGGATTGCGCGGCGTCGTCACGCGAAGTGCACTCGCGCGACAGCTAACACGCGATGGCGCGAACGGTCAACCGCTCCCGGGTTGTGCCGGCGCGGATCAAAAGGCCTTGATGAAAACGATCCGCTGCGATGTGCCGACTTTGCCGGCTGCATCGACGGCGGTGGCCACAACGCTGTGTGTGCCGCGCGCCAGCGTAGAGAGATCGAGCGGCCGACTGTAGGGCGCGAGGCTGTCGGAGCTGCGCACGCGATCATCGACGGAGAAGGTGACGCGGGTCACGCCAACGTTGTCCGCGACGACCGCGCTCATGGCGATCACGGCCCGGGCGCGATAGGTCGTGCTGGTGAGCGGCGCCGTGAGGCGTACCGACGGGCGCTTCGTGGTTGTCGTGGTCAACTCGACGGCGGCTGACACGCCGCGATTGCCGGCGGCGTCGAAGCCTGCGGCCAGCAGCGTGTGGCTGCCCGGCGGCAGCGTGCTGGCGTTCCAAGTGAACTGATAGGGCGCGGTCGTCAGCGCTCCTACGGGGCGGTTGTCGGCATAGAGAACGACGCGGGTTACGGCCACGTCATCGGTGGCGGCCACTTGGACGGTCACGGTGCCGCTCACCGACGCGCCGCTCGTGGGCGAGCGAACGGCCACGCTGGGCGGCGTAGTGTCCGGACGGCTCACCAGCACGTGCGCCGCAGCGACGGCATTGGCTGCATCGACGCGGCCCCACCCGCACATCGGATCGTATCCACCCGTGCCGAGATCGCGCGCGTTCCCGGTCAGCAGATCCACGATCTGAGTTGGCGTGAGGGTAGGACTCACGCCCAACAGCAATGCCGCGACGCCGGCCGCCACGGGGCTGGCGAACGAGGTGCCTGACACACTCGTGTATTCACCGCCACCGCCGGTGGTCACGATGTCCACACCCGGTGCGGCGAGATCGACGAAGCGACCGTAGCTGGAGAAGCTGGCGCGCCGATCGTTCGCATCGGTGGCCGCGACCGACACCACCCACGGGTTGTCGGGTTCGTCGTGCGCAGCGCCGTCGTTGCCGGCGGCGGCGAAAGTGACGCCGCCCTTGCTGGCGAAGTACTGCGCCGCCGGGCTCAACCAGCTGGCGCCAAACACGGTAAAGCTGATGTTCGCTACGCGCGCGCCGTGATCGGCCGCCCACACCAAGCCGGCGGACAGCGTTGACCCAAACGCGAAGCCGTTCGTGTCGGTAACCCGAATCGGCATGATCGGGCTCGCCCATGCGACGCCCGTAACCCCGAGCCCGTTGTTGCTCGCCGCCGCGGCGACCCCGGCGACCATCGTGCCGTGCCCGTAGACATCGTGTGTGTCGGTCGTGTCATCCACCATGTTGAAGCCGGCAATCACTTTGTCGGCGAGATCGGGATGCGTAGCGTCGACGCCACTGTCGAGAATCGCGATCGGCGTACGGGTGGATCCGGTCGTCATGTCCCATGCGGCGGGGCATCCGATGCGCGTCAGATGGTATTGTGCCGGGAAGTTCGTGTCGTTCGGGAGTTGCGCCGGCGCCACGAGGCGGTCGCGCTCGACCGAGCGAATGCGGGGATCGGCGCGGAGCATGGCCTCCGTCGACGCCACGCGATCGGCGGTGACCCGTACAACGTGGAGGTTGATACCATGGACGCGCTTCAGCCGCGCCAGCTTGTGGCGGTCGAAGAGCGTCCGAAGTTCGGTGCTGGAGACGCCGCCGTTCGGTTGTACGAGCAGCCGCTCGGTCAGCGGCGCGACCGGTTGGGCCGATGCTACATGAATCGTAGTGCCGAGAGTCGCTAGAAGTGCAAGACCAGAGAGTGACCAGACAGGCATGCGCATGTCCCGTTAGGGAGCAGTGCGTATGCCATCGTTACCGCAAGTGGTGTGCGCTGCGCAGGTGGTGAATCACCTGCACTGTCGTCTGATCGGTGTCCGGTTGCACGGGCCTGCGCCGGGCCGTCCGCCGGCAAGCGAACCGCACACGGCGGGTCATGCTACAGCGCGCGTCGCGTGCGACCTGGCGGTCGGGTCGCGCTGCGCGTCGTGCCGGCGAACCGACGTGGGGTTACGCGACTGACGATTTTCGCAGGGGCGGCGAATTAGTACACGCCCCACACCACCGCGACTAGAATGGGGTCTCAGTAGGAGCCGGAGTGTCGGTGGTAGCACTCGTCGGCAAGACGATCACTCCGGGGATGGTCAAATCCTCGCCGCCGCAGGAGGTGAACAGCACGCTGCACCAAACCAGGAATGCTGCCAGTGCCACGATTGCGGTGATTCTCTCGTGACGGTTCGGCTGGTGGCGTACGCAGGTCATGCGTTCCTCATTTTTCTACGAGTATGGCCACGACGGCGTCTTGTGGCGGCGCGCCCGTGACTTCAGCATCGGCGTCGGACAGGTACACGTCGACTTCGCTGCGGACGCCAAATTGGCCGGGGAGATAGATGCCGGGTTCAATCGAGAAACAGGTGTGCGGCAGCAAGCGGCGATGGTCCGGGTTCTCGAAGCCGTCGATGTTGGCGCCGTTGCCGTGGACCTCCGTGCCGATCGAATGTCCGGTCCGGTGAACGAAGTAGTCGCCGTACCCGGCCGTTCGAATCACCGCGCGCGCCACGTCGTCGACCTCGGCCCCGCATACGGAGCGACCGGCGCGCACCGCACTGCGCACATGCGTGATGGCAGCCTCGCGCGCATCACGTACGATCGCAAACACCCCCGCTGGTTCTGGCGGGACGCGGTCGCTGACAACCCCGGTCCATGTGATGTCTGCGTACACGCCGTCTGGTTCCTTCGCCCACAGGTCGAGTAACACAAAGCTGCCGCGCCGAATAGGCAGCGCGGTCGTCGGCGTGGGACCATAGTGAGGGTTAGCGCTGTGCGCGTCGACCGCCACGATCGGTGGCTTGCTGGTCACGAGGCTGCGGCGCCGAAAGCACTCGAGCATGAAGTACTGTACCGCGACCTCGTCGAGCGCGCCGCCGCTCCGGATGCGCTCGGCAATATAGTCGAAGGTCTCGTCGACCGTGGCGCGCAGCCCGTGCGCAGCGCGGCAATGGCGGGCGTATTGCGCCGGCGTCCACACCGCCTCGCAGCGCTGCACCAGATCAGCGGACGAGACGACCGTGACGCCACAGGTGCGCACCAACTCGACCGTCCCGGCATCGACTCGGCTGATGTACGGAATCGCGCACTCGGGCGAGTACTGCATCGCGACGCGCGAGTGGCCGTGGAGCAAGCGCGTCAGTCCGGCGCGCAGTTCGCGCCAATCGCGATACACGATCTGCTCGCCCGGCAGCGCAGCCAGCGCATCGGGTTCAACCGCCGACACCAGCGCACGGGGTTGTCCGGTTGCCGGGACGCAGTAGAACCAGCGCCGCGTGAGTTCAGCCTGCGGCAGACCGAGCACGCGGTAGGCGAGCGGATCGCTGCCGCGAAAGTCGTAGAACAGCCAGGCGTCGATGCCATCCGCTTGCAGCGCGGCTTGCACCGCCTCGACGCGCGCGTTCATCAGTGGCCTTTCGCTTAGCCGCGAGAATGAGGCGAGTCAACGCGAATGCGGAATTCGGATTGCGGAATGGGGAATGCGGAGTGCTGTCGAATGCGGATTGCGGAATGCGGAATACAGAGCGCGGAGTGCTGGCCAGAGTGACTAGATTATTTCCCGATCCATCGTGCCACCCGCTGTTCAACTTCTTCTTGAGACAGCGTGCCGTCCTCCGTGATGTCGCGCAGTCCGGTATCGATCGTCTGACGCACGTAGAGGCGGTATTGGATGTCTTCGAGCGTCGCGTCGTCGGGGAGCGCATCGAGAATGCGTCGGACCTCGTTCTTTGCGGTCTCCATCTTAGCTCCTCCACAGCTACCTGTACCTCAAGCGGAGGATACG
>JBGOUW010000103.1:0-11725 GCA_041477755.1 Binatia bacterium | reverse complement strand
GCCGCACCGTTGTTCGAGCAGCTCTCGTTTGGGCTCTTCGAGGGCGATCGTGTCGGCCTGGTCGGCCCCAACGGCAGTGGCAAGTCGACGCTGCTGAAGATCCTCGCCGGGATTGAGACGCCCGACAGCGGCACGCGCGCAGTGCGCAAGTTCCTGCGCTTGGGCTACGTGCCGCAGGACGCGACCTTCCCGCTGGATCAAAGGATTGAAGACATCGTCACCGCCGCGCTCGCTGACGACTTCGTCGATGCGGACGATCGCCACACACGGGTGAGCATCGCGCTCGCCAAGGTTGGCTTTCCCGACCCGCGGCAGCACGTGGCGACGCTGTCGGGCGGGTGGACGAAGCGCTTGGCGATCGCTTGCGCGCTGGTGCGCGCCCCCGACCTGTTATTGATGGACGAGCCCACCAACCATCTCGACGTCGAGGGCATCTTGTGGCTGGAGAAGCTGCTGCGTGCGGAAGCCCTCGCGTATTTGGTCGTCAGCCACGATCGGTACTTTCTCGAGAACGTCGCCAATCGCATCATCGAGCTGAACCGCTGCTATGCCACGGGTGTCCTCGATACGCACGGCACCTACAGCGACTTCCTCGAGAAGAAGGATGAGGCACTGCGCGGGCAAGAGAGCTATCGCGCGACCCTGGCGAACCGCGTGCGGGGTGAACTCGAATGGCTGAAGCGCGGCCCCAAGGCGCGCACGCGCAAGTCGGGGGCGCGCATCCAAGACGCGGCGCTGTTGCAGGCTGAACTGGCAATGGTCACCAGTCGGACGGCGACGCGTGCGGTGCGGATCGAGTTCAACGCCTCAGATCGCAAGAGCAAGCGACTGCTGGTCGCCGAGCGGATCGCGAAACGCTTCGGCAGCCAAACGATCATCGACGGACTGAGCCTGACGCTGTCGCCCGGCATGCGTCTCGGGATACTCGGCCCCAACGGCAGCGGCAAGACGACGCTCTTGCGCTTGCTGGTCGGTGACGAGGCCGTCGATAGTGGCACGATCGAGCGCGCCGACGGGCTGCGCATCGTGTACCTCGACCAGCACCGCGAGCAGATCGATGACACACTCACGCTCCGCCGCGCCCTCGCGCCGCACGGCGATCAGGTCATCTATGGCGATCGGCCGCTTCACGTGGCCACCTGGGCGAAGCGCTTCCTCTTCCCGACCGAGCAACTCGACATGCCGGTGGCGCAGCTTTCCGGTGGCGAGCAGGCGCGCGTGTCGATCGCGCAACTCATGTTGCGCCCCGCGGACGTCCTGATGCTCGACGAGCCGACCAACGACCTCGACATCCCGACGCTCGAAGTTTTGGAAGAGAGTCTGCTCGAATTTGCCGGCGCGGTTGTGCTGGTGACCCACGACCGTTTCCTGTTCGACCGCGTGTCCACCGTGGTGTTGGCGCTCGATGGCACCGGCCGGGCGGAAGTCTTTGCCGACTACCAGCAATGGCAGGACGCGCAGCGCGGGCAAGCGTCGGTTGTAGAGAAGGCATCTGCGGCCGGCCCGGTCGCCAAGCCCGGGCCAAGTGGCGTCAAGCGCCTCTCGTACACCGAACGCCGCGAGTGGGCTGCGATGGAAGCGACGATTCTGGCCGCCGAACGGGCCCTCGAAGAATGCCACGCGGCCACCAGCGATCCCTCCGTCGCGGCCGACGCCGCGGTGCTGCACCAGCGGTACACGGCACTGCGCGCGGCGCAGGAGCACGTCGATCGCTTGTACGCGCGCTGGGCCGAACTGGAAGCGAAGCAAACGCAGTGATCACATAGTGTGGTGATTCAGCGGCGTACGGTCACCACCAGCGTACGCCAAACACGGCGTAGAGTAGCCGACCGAGGCTGACCGCCGCCGGGTCGCCGGCGCGCGCCGTGCCGTGAGCCGGCTCGACCCCGGCGAGAATCGCATCCCACGGAGGCGCGGCCGCGGGCGAAGCCGTCCGCAGCGCGAACGACAACTCGACGCGATCACCGGGCCGCAGGCGGCCGAGCGCGTACGTTCGCACCCCCGCCTCCTCGCTGAGGGCGAACGGTCGCTCGACCTTGCCGAAGGTTCGCACGGTGAGTGGAAGGATCGCCGTCTGCAGCGCGGCGGCATGCAGGCGCACACGGACTTGCTCCTGGTCTTCACTGCCGGTGTTGCCGACGGTGAGCGTGTAGATGGTAATACAGCCGCTGCTCAGACACGTTGGTGGCAGCGTGTAGGCCGAGTGCAAGACCTCCTGCTCCGGCCGCGAGAAGATCGAGGCCCCGCCGCGCGCCAGCGCCAACCCTCCCACGACAATCAGCACCCAACGGAGTTGACGAGGTGTCACGGTCTCTCCACTTACTGTGTATGGCAGATTCTCCCGCGTGTATGCAGTCCGAGACCGCGTCAGGTTCCGACAAGGCGGCCACTATCAAAACGGCGCGTCGCCGCAGATGGTGACGCGCTCCATGCGGCGATGAGCGCGGACGTTGTCGGTCACCACCTTGTGCTGCGTGCACCGGTTGTCCCACATCGCGATCGAGTTTGGGCGCCAGCGAAAGCGGCAGGTAAACTCCGGCGAGGTGACGTGCTCGTAGAGGAAGTGCAACAGGGCATCGCTCTCCTTCCGCTTCATCCCTTCGATGCGCTTGGTGAACGAGGCGTTGACATAGATGCCCTTGCGACCGGTCACCGGATGCGTGCGGATCACCGGGTGCACGGCGGTCTGATCTTTTTCCAGCTTCTGCTTCTGCTCCTCAGTGGCGACGGCGCGGAAAGCGCCGCCGTCATGCTTGGCGCGCAGCTCGCCGAGCAACCGTTGCATCGCGGATGAGAGCGTGTCGTACGCCGCGTACATGCTCGCCCACATCGTATCGCCGCCGGCTTCAGGTATGACCAAGCCGCGGAGGACGGAGCCCAGTGGCGGCTGGCGTTCGAAGGTCACGTCGCTGTGCCAATGCTCCGCGACGTACGGCATGTGCTCGTTGCTCTCGAGCACGACGATCTCCGGATGACCTTCCGCCTTCAGCGAGGGCAGCACCGGATGCACATGGAGCTCGCCGAAGCGCCGCGCAAAGTCCTTGTGCTGCTGCGCGCTGATGTGCTGATCGCGAAAGAAAATGACCTGATGCTGCATCAGCGCCGCATGGATCTCGCGCTCGGTGTCAGCGTCCAACGGCACGGCTAGGTTCACCCCCGACACTTCCGCGCCGAGCGCGGCGGCAATGGGTTCGACTCGAATGCGTTGGTCGTCCATGAAGGCTCTCCTCCGTCGCGGGTGATACTGACCTTAAGATGAAAGGTGCCGAGGAGCAACCGACTGGGCGCCGGTGCCCTCCAGTTGGCCAACCGCGGCCGGCGACGCATCGCCACGCTCACGCGTTGAAAGCCTGCGACGGGTCGTGGAGGATCCGGTCGAAACCGGCAATTCATCCCTGATGCGGTGCCTGGACGCCGACGAACGGCAATCGTTTCGGTTGCAGCGCGGGCTGAAACCAGATCAGTTCCTCGGCATCCTACTCGCGGGAACTCGGAAGCCCACGTGATAGTTTAGTGTGTGAAGGAAGGATCCGATGACAATCGCCACGACTACTTCGACTACACGATTGCTGCTGCTCGCTGCGGTAGCGGGCCTCGCGCTGCTGCGGCTGCCCTCCGCTCATGCCGCCGACAGCGTCCCACCTCAGTCGACGGTCAAAGCCACCTTCGCCGGGGGATGCTTCTGGTGCATGCAACCGCCTTTCGAGAAACTCGACGGTGTGGTGTCGGTCACGGTCGGCTATGCCGGGGGCCAGACGAAGAATCCCACCTACGAGGAGGTTTCCGCCGGCGGCACCGGGCATGCCGAGTCGGTGCAGATCGTCTACGATCCGCAGAAGATCCGCTACGAGCAGTTGCTCGACGTGTTCTGGCACAACGTCGACCCGATAACGCCCGACGCGCAGTTCTGCGATCACGGCAATCAGTATCGCACGGCGATCTTCTACCATGACGAGACGCAGCGGAAGTTGGCGGAAGAGTCGAAGCACCAACTCGACGAGTCCAAGCGCTTTGCCCGTCCCATCGTCACCGAGATAGTCGCGGCTACCGAGTTCTATCCCGCCGAGGAGTACCACCAGAAGTATCACGACAAGAATCCCGTGCGGTACAAGTACTATCGCTGGAACTGTGGTCGCGACCGGCGCCTGAAAGAGTTGTGGGGCGTGGCGCCGAAGGAAGGCATGGAGGAGGCGCCGTGATGTTCGACATGATGCCCAAACGAGTTGCGCAGCGCCGATCACTACTGTTGTTCTTGGTGATCGCGGCAGCGGTTGTTGGCGCGCGTCGCGAAGCGCTCGCATGGGATGCCACGACGTTTCACAAGCCCAGCGAGGCGACGCTCCAGCAGTCGCTGACACCGATGCAGTACAAGGTCACCCAGCAGGAAGGCACCGAGCCGCCGTTTCACAACGAGTACTGGGACAATCACGAAGCCGGCGTCTACGTCGACGTGGTCTCCGGTGAACCGGTATTCAGCTCGCTCGACAAGTTCGAATCCGGCACCGGTTGGCCAAGTTTCACCAAGCCGATCGACTCGGACAACGTTCGCACCAAAACGGACTTCAAGCTCTTCGGGCCGCGGACGGAAGTCCGTTCCGCGCACGCCGATTCGCACCTCGGGCACGTCTTCGACGACGGCCCGCCGCCGACCGGCAAGCGCTACTGCATGAACTCCGCCGCGCTCCGCTTCATTCCGGTGGCGAAACTCAAGGAAGCGGGCTACGGCGAGTACCTGCCGCGATTCGACATCACGCCGGCCGCTGGCAAGTGAGGTCAGAGCTTTGCGCGCAGGATCTTTCCGCTCTCCGTGCGCGGAAAGTCGCTGACGATGTCGAGTTGCTCCGGCCATTTCTGTTTGGCGAGACCCTTGGTTGCGAGGAAGGCCGTGAGCGATGGCAAGTCGATGGTCGCGCCGGGGCGCAAGCGCACCACCGCACAGGCGCGTTCGCCGGTTGCCGCATCGGGGCGCGGGATCAGCGCGACTTCGGCAATCGCCGGGTGTTCCGCGATCAGGTCTTCGACTTCCTTCACACTGATCTTCTCGCCCTTGCGGATGATGATGTCCTTCAGGCGACCGGTGATGCGGAGATAGCCGTCAGCGTCGAGCACGCCGAGGTCGCCGGTGCGAAACCAGCCGTCCGACGTGAAGCTCTCGGTGTTGAGCGTGGTGTCGAGATACCCCGCGAAACACTCCGGCCCGCGCCCCTGCACCTCGCCTTCACAGCCGACTGGTAGACTCGCGCCGAACTCGTCGGCGATGCGAATCGCCGCCGGCCAGATCGCACGGCCTTCGCTATCGATGCCGCGCGTGAGCGCATCATCGGCACCGGTGGTCGTGAGCGTGGGAAATTCGGTCGAACCGTAAACCCGCTTGGTCACGCAGTGCGGCAGCCGCTGGCGCGCACGCCGCATCAGTTCGGGTGAGACGCCGGCGCCGCCGCACGAGAACAGGCGTAGCGAACTGAGATCGTGTTGCGGTGCGGAATCAGCGTGCGCGAGGATGTCTTGTAGAAACGTCGGTGCGCCTACCATGTAGGTGACGCGCTCGCGCGCGAGCAGCTCGATGGCCCGCGTCGGTTCCCAACGGTCCATCAAGACCGCGCTGGTGCCGAGCAGTGCGGGGGTGAGGATGGCGTGGATAACGCCGGAGATGTGGGTCAGCGGGGACGGCATGAGCGTCCGGTCGGCCGGCGTGAGCTGATGGACGCGTTCGAGCGAGCGCACTTCGGCGATCAGCGATTGGTGCGTGTGTAGCACGCCTTTGGGCTCGGCGGTCGTGCCTGATGTGTACATCAACATGAGGATCGCGCCGGGGTCGGTCGCTTCCGCTGGGGTTACTTCGGGACGCAACGCGCGGTCCAATCGGGTGTCGAGAACCTCGGGGATGTCGAGAAATTCGCTTAGCGAGCGCAGACCAGGCGCGGCCGCGTCACGCGCCACGAACAGGAAATCGAGTTGCGGCAGACTCGATCTCAGCGCCGCCCACACCGCGGGGTAATCAACGCCACGGTAGGTGCCGGGAATGATCGCGGCGCGGGCGCCCGACTGCCGCAGCGTGAACTCCAACTCGCGGGCGCCGAAGATTGGCAGTAACGGATTGACCGTCGCGCCGAGGCGCGCGGCGGCGAGGAACATCACCACAGCTTCCCACCAATTCGGCAGCTGGTACGCGATCACGTCGCCCGCGCCGAGCCCAAGTTGGCGCAGTCCGCGCGCGGCGCGCTGGCTGAGGCGATCGAGTTCGAGGAACGTCAGCCGGCGCGTGCCGTCGATCACCGCGATGTTGTTCGCGTGCGCGGCAACGGTGCGATCGACGTGCCGGTGTAGCGGCAGCTCGCCCCAGAAGGGGCGGTAGTCTGGCGCATCGGCGGGCGGGAGATGGGTCGGTTGGAGATTCACGGAACCGGCTTAATCGAAGTCGGTGCACGGGGTCAACGTGGGCCGAGTCACATCTCGCGTCCTGCGCACATCAAAACAGGAGCGGTCGCACTTCAATCGAGCCGTTCCTCGCTGTCGGGATATTCGCCGCGAGTTCCAGTGCCTGATCGAGATCCTTGCAGTCGAGGATGTAGAAGCCGCCCAATTGTTCCTTGGTCTCGGCAAACGGCCCATCGGTGCGGAGCGTCTTGCCATTGCGAACCCGGACGGTGGTGGCGGCGGTTGTCGGGCGCAGCTTACCGCTGTCGCGCAAGATGCCGAGCTTCTCTACCCTCTCGGTGAAAGCCGCATACTCGGCCATGAGTTGTTCGAAGCCCGGATCGCCGGGTTTCAGTTGCTGGGTTTCCACATCGCAGATCATCATCAGGTATCGCATGGGAGGTCCTCCTTGCTGTGTGATCGGGCGCAGTCCCGGCGTCTCTACAGCGTTGTCGAAGCCGACGGCAGGAAATCGACATCAAGCAGACATCTTTCTATCCCGATCTTTATCCTTGCACTGTGGCGTCGTATAACCGCTCGTCCGTCAGACATCATTGAGGGAGATCGCACAACGCCAGCCTTGACGCTTCTTCGCCGCCGCGATTTTCGTTGGCTCTACATCGCCATCGCGATCAGCGAGCTGGGCGCCGCGTTTCATTATATCGCGCTGATGTGGCTGGCGCTGATCGAGGGTGGGCCGCTCGGCGTCATCGCGGTGCGCCTGGCCGATAGCATTCCCGCGCTGGTGTTCGGTCTTCACGGTGGAATCGCGGCCGACAGGTGGGATCGCAAGCGGACGATGATCATCGCCGACCTGGCGCGCGGGGCGATCCTCGTTCCGGTTGCGATCGCGGGGCTGGCGCACCGACTGCCGCTGTGGGGATTGGTTGCGGCGGCTTTTCTGCTCGAAACGGCGACGTCATACTTCGCCCCCGCTTGCAACGCGCTGGTGCCCGCACTTGTTGACCGCGACAACGTGCAAGAAGCGAACGCGCTGGTCGGCGCGACGACCAACGCGCTGTCGATTGGCGGATGGGCCGCGGCAGCCGGACTGTTGGCCATCGCGCCGCTCAGTACGTTCTTCGCGTTGAATTCAATTTCCTTTCTCCTGTCCGCCGCATTCATCTGGCGCATCGCTCGCTCCGAGGGTCGAGGCACCAGCGTGAGTGCCGAACCGCCGCGGATTCGCGAAGCGTTTACGACGCTACGCCCGCTGCCTACGCTGGCGGCGGGTGTCATCGCGCTCGGGCTGGGCGTGACGATCTCGGCGGGAACCTGGATCACCGGCGTGCCCGCATTGGTTCGCGATGTATTGCATCGAGAAGCCGGCGGCTTCTCGATTGTGATGGTCGGGTACGCGATCGGGTCGGTTGCCATCGGCGCGGTGCTTGCCCGCTACCCGATGAGGAACAAGGCGCGCGCCAGCCTGCTCGCGTGGACCCTGTATCTTCCAGCCTACGGCTTGTTCGCGATTAGCAGTTCGCTCCCGATCGCCGTTGCCGGCGCAGTGGTCGCGGGAGTTGGGCACAGCGCGGCGCTGATCCTGCTGACTTCGGCGGCGCAGGAGCAGATCGCCGACGACGTGCTGGGACGCGTGATGGGCGTGATCTCGCTGGTCCATCGAGGTGCGCATGCGACAGGCCTGCTGCTGATCTCGCCGCTGTTCGCGATCGTCGCTCCGCGTGCGATCTTCGCAGGTGCGGCGATCGTCATCCCGATCGTCGGCATCGGCGGAGCCCTCCTTGCCTACTCAGTCGCTAGGCGCAGCCAGGTCGCCCCCGCGGAAGTCTGACCTCATTGACGAGCGATTCCTCTCGCTTCGACGTATCCTTTTCGTTTTCCCATTCGTCTATAGGATGAAAGCCGACGCAAAGAAGGGAAGGGCACGTGCATGGAGGACATCGAACTCAACGATCAACTGCGGCGGGGACTCGTGAGTGCCTGGCATGAGTTCCTCGAGGCGCTCGATCCCATCCGGCCGGACCTGTACCGCTATTGCCGCCGGCTCACGGGCAACATTTGGGATGCCGAGGATCTCGTGCAGGAGACGTTGCTGCGCGCCTTCGGCCATTTGAGCCAGGTCCTCTACAGCATCAAGCATCCGCGCACCTACATTTTACGGATGGCATCGAATCTGTGGATCGACACCATGCGGCGTCGCGCCTCCGAAGCCGACGCGTTGGCGCTACACGCAAACGATCCGTCCAACGCGACGGCGCCCGCTTCCTCCGCTGCGGAGGCGAGCGAGCTCCGCGAGGCCGGCGCTCGACTCATGCTGTCGCTGGCACCTCAAGAACGGGCCGTTGTGGTGCTGAAGGACGTTTTCGATATGAGCATCGAGGAGACCGCGAGCATTCTCGACACCACGCCCGGCGCGGTCAAAGCGGCGCTACACCGCGGCCGCAGTCGTCTGCGCGACGGCAATGAAGGAGGACCGCGACGCACGCCGCCATCGGCGGAGCTGCTGGATCGCTTCGTGGAAAGGTATAGCGCGCGCGATCTTCCCGGACTGCTGGCGCTGATGAGCGACACGGCGACGATCGACATGCACGGCTTGGAAACCGAGATCGGACGCGCGGGCTTCGAGCGCGAGCGGGGTTGGTTCCATCACAACTTCTACAACCCGTTCGACGGGTCGCCGTCCACGTTGCGGTGGCAGGCGGCGGTCTTTCAGGATGAACCCATCGTGCTGGTCTTCGATGGGCTGGACGATGCGTTGGTCTCGGTCATGCGCATCGACGAGCAGGACGGTGCCGTGCAGCGGATTCGGGTCTATGCGTTGTGCCCGGATACCGTCGCTGAAGTCGGCGCAACCTTCGGGTATCCCGTGCGTACACTGGGCTATCGCTTCCCGTTCAACGTGAGTGCGCAATCGTAGGGTCGTTGTGCGCGCAGATGTCCGTTCCCTTGTAGGGGCGACGCATGCGTCGCCCTCGAGTTGAGGAGATCCACGGCGGAGAAGACGGAGGGCGATGCATGCATCGCCCCTACGCTTCGGAAAAGGTCGCAAGTCGCTGACGATTTCGAGACGCGACGCCAAGTTCAGAAGCCAACCTACTCGCCTCCCAGGAGACCGTTCATCCGCTCCATGGCGTCGAGGCAGCCTTCCACCATTTCGCGCACCACGTCGCGCGTCGACATGGCCACATTCATTTGGCCAACGACCTGGCCGACGAAGTACGTAACGAGCGGGCGCGCGCTCGAGTCGGCTTTGTGGGCGACGCGCTGGATACGGCGCTGCGCATCGGCCACCAGAATGCTTTGCAGCGGCATCGCTAGCGGCTCGGGCGCGCCAGGTTCGTCCCAGGCGTCGGTCCAGGCACTGCGCAGCATGCGCGCCGGCTTGCCGGTGAGCGACCGGGAGCGACGCGTGTCGGCGGAAGTAGCGGCGAGAAACTTTTCCCTGATCGCCGGCGTCGTCTCCGCCTCGTGCGTCGTCAGCCATACCGACCCGCACCACACTCCTTCGGCGCCGAGGGCCATGGCCGCCGCCATCTGGCGCCCCGAAGCGATGCCGCCCGCAGCGAGCACCGGGAGGGGAGCAACCGCGTCGACGACTTGTGGGATGAGCACCATCGTCGCGATCTCACCGGTGTGTCCGCCGCCTTCGGTCCCCTGGGCGATGACGAAGTCCACGCCACCCTCCTTGTGCGCGATCGCATGATCGATCCGCCCGGCCAGCGCGGCCACTGGGATGCCGTTGACGTGGGCCTTATCAACCAGCCATCGCGGCGGGGTCCCCAGAGCCGAAGCAATCAGAGCCACCTTGTGAGCGAATGCGACTTCGATCAGCGGGCCCATGCTCTTCGGATCTATGCGCAAGCCCGCCATGCCGCGTTGGTCGCGCTCGCTCTCCGTCGACGGTGGAAGCGGCGGCACGCTGTAGCGCTTGAGCACCTCTTCGATCCATTCGCGATGCGCGTCGGGAACCATCGACCTCAGACTGCCGGGATCGAACCCACCGGCCTCGGCGCCGACGTATTTGCTCGGGATAAGTAGATCGACGCCGAACGGCCGCCCTTTGGTCTGCTCCGCGATCCACTTGAGATCGACCTCAAGCTGCTCGGGAGTGTGGGCTACCGCTCCGAGCACGCCCAACCCACCCGCGTTGGTCACCGCCGCCGCCACGTCGCGACAGTGGGTGAAAGCGAGGATCGGAAAGTCGATCCCCAACATCTTGGTCACTCTGGTGTGCATGCACTCTCTCTAACAGCCGTGGCCTCAGCGCGCTACAATGAGGCTGGTTGACCTCTATCTTGCGCGCGGCGAATGTGCGAATCCAGCCGCAGCGATGACTCTGCCGAACTTCCTCGTCCTCGGCGCCGCGAAGGCGGGAACCAGCGCGCTGCACCAGTACCTGCTCCAACACCCGTCGATTTTCTTGCACCCAACCTGGAAGGAACCCCGCTTCTTCGCCTACGAGGGTCAGCCACCGACCTATTGCGGGCCGGGTGATGAAACATTCAATCGACGAACGATCACCACTCTGGATGCCTACGTGGCGTACTTCGAAAACGTCCGGCACGAAACCGCGATCGGAGAAGTGTCTCCAGTCTACCTCTACAGCGAGCGCGCGCCGGCGTGCATTCAACACTACATTCCGCACGCGAAGTTGATCGTCGTCCTGCGCCATCCGGTGGACCGAGCGTATTCGCACTTTATGCAGCTCGTGCGTGATCATCGAGAACCATTGCGGGATTTCGCCCAGGCTCTGGCCGCAGAGGATGCCCGCGTGCGCGCCAACTGGGAATGGTCCCGCTACTTCCGCCGTGTCGGGCGCTACCACGAGCAACTGACGCGGTACTTCGATCGCTTCGATCGGCAGCAGTTTCAAATCCATCTGTATGAAGACTTCGAGGCCGACCAGGCCGGAGTGTGCCGAGACATCTTTCGCTTTCTCGCGGTTGATGACGCGTTCACTCCCGATACCTCGCGGCGGCACAATCAGTCCACGCTTCCCACCAGTGTGGTGTTCCAGCGGGTACTGCATGCGGTTGCACGAACACTACTCCCCGCAAAGTCGCTGCTCCCGACAACATGGTGGCGGCGCGGCGGGGCGATATGGCGACGCTTGAACGAGTCGAACCAGTTCAAGCCCCCGCTCGATCCCGAACTCCGCCGGCAGTTGACGGCGAATTGCCGCGACGAGATTCGACGGCTGGAAGCACTGATCGAGCGCGACCTGTCGGGTTGGTTGGAGTAGCGTTACTGCCAACGCCCCGACTCGGCTCGTCAGGAACCTCGACGGGTCTGAGCGGATTGACGAGACGACGTGCACCGTGCCGAATGAGTAGTGTACTCCCATTTT
>JBGOUW010000407.1:0-4617 GCA_041477755.1 Binatia bacterium | reverse complement strand
CTCTGCCGGCAGCATATCGAGGGCGGGAAAACGTGCGATCGCGACGCCGATGCTGACCAGCGCAACCACCACCAGCGCGAATGCAATGGCCGGCCAGCGACGCGACCGCCGACGGGCGCGCTCCGGCGCTCCCACCGCGACGAAAATGATGAGACCGCTCAGAAGGGCGACGGCCTGCAGCCACGCCATGACTCGCAGTGGTAAATCCAGCGCGATCGTCGCCGACGGCTCCTCCCCGAAATTATCCGGCGATCGTGTGAGCCGTTGGGGGACCGCTGCCGGCCGCGGCGCGCGTAGCTTGCGCGCCACCGTTTCGAGCAGCCCATAGTACAGCGCGCCCGGTACGCGATTGCGCACCGGCGCCACGGTCTTCAGGTAACTGGCGATTGCGGTGGCATCGGCGTCAGTAAGCGTGCCGAAGATCCGCCACGGCATGCTCCACAAATTGAGCCGCCGACCGCGCGCGTGCCCGCTGCGGATCGCATCCGCGATCTGCTCGACTGTCCAGCTGCCGAGGCCGGTGTCGTTGTCGGACGTGAGATTGCTGGCGAAGAACACGCCGTGCGCATCAGCGGTGATCTTCATGCCGCCGGCGAGGTAGTGCGTGTCGAGCGCGATACCGAAGACGTCCACTGGGGTGTGACAGAGACCGCACACGCTGCTGTCGACAAGGTACTTGCCACGCGCCACGGGATCCGGCGCGCGCACGTCGCTGTCGAACGTGCCGTCGGGGTCCCACGGTGGCGTGCGGGCGAGCGAGCGGACATAGGCGACGACCGCGGCGATCTGCGTGGGCTCGGCAACCTCCGCGTAGCCAGGCATCGGTGTGCCGCCCATACCGAAGGCGATGCGCGCGTACAGTGCTTCCGGACTATCACCGCCGCGGAAGGTCCATGGCGCACTGATATCGCGCGGTGGATCGGGCTGGCCCCACGTGTCTTTCAATTCCTTCGCCGCCGCGCCATCGCCTCGCCCTTGGTTTCCGTGGCACGCGCCGCAGCCGAGCGCGGCATAGAGTTCGCGTCCTTGATCGACGGACGCCGCCGACAACAACGGCTCAGGCGCGTGCCGCGGGTTGCCCCACGCGTGCTGCGGACCGAGATCGCGCACGTATTCAGCGATGGCGCTTACCTCGCCTGCGGACAGAATGTCTTGCCAGTCCGGCATGGCACTACCCGGCATGCCGCGTATGATCGCGTCGCGCACGTCGTCGAATGCCGGCGGTTCGTTGCTCGCGGTCGATTTGAGTTTGAAGAGGCCACCGGTGAAATCGCGCGGGCGGGGATGAAGAGAGACCGCGGCGGGGCCGTTGCCGCGGCCGTCGGGCCCGTGACACACGGCGCAGTGTTGCGCGTAGACGCGTGCGCCCGGCGGCGCGTCGTCTTTCAGATCACTTCCCGGTGGCCATGCGATCGCGCGGGCGTCGGCGCGATCGGGCGATGGCAATCGTGCCGGGGTTGCTGACGCGAAGCGCGCGTACCACGACCGCCCCACGTCGAGCGCGAGCAAGAGTGCGAGCATGGACAGCAGAACTCGAACCCGCGAGGTCGGCACTGGCCGACCCTAGGTGGCGGCGGTGCGAGGGTCAAGGTCACCGCGATCGAAGCACCGAGGGCTGCCGTCTCGCTCCATCAGCCGGCGCGTTGCTCAACTCGCCGCCCTCGATTTCGGGGGCCGCCGCGTGGTAGGCGGAATCATGATAGGCAGAACCACGGCTGCCATCCCCATCCTGCTCGACACCGATGTCGGCACCGACGTTGACGACGCGATTGCGATCGCGCTGTTGCTGGCGTCGCCGGAGCTCGACGTGCGGGCGGTGACGATTGTCTCGGGCGATGTCATCCTGCGCGCGCGCATCGCGAAGAAACTCTTCACGCTCGGTGGGCGCGCGAACATTCCGGTCGCCGCCGGCGTGCGCGAACCCATTTTGCGCCAGCGCAACTTCCTGTGGCTTGGGCATGAAGGGCACGCGATCGTCCGTGACAACGAGTCGCTGCCGCTGTCATCCGCGCACGGCGTCGATCTGTTCATCGACACGGTGCTGCGCGAGCGGCCGCAGGTCGTGACGATCGGGCCGTTGTCGAATCTCGCCGTGGCGATCATGAAAGAGCCGGCGGTGATTGCCGCGATTCCCCACCTCACCGTGATGGGCGGTTCAATCGGCCGCGCGCTCGATGTGCCGCAGCTCGAATACAATCTGGGCAGCGACGCCGAGGCCGCGCAGCTCGTACTCGGTGCCGGTATCCCGACGACGCTGGTCCCGCTCGATGTGACCTTTCGTGTGTTCTTCACCATCGCCGAGCTGGCGCGCCTGCGCGCCTCGCGTTCGCCGCTGGTGCAAACGGTCTGTGACGCCATCGACGTGTGGGCGCCGATTCACGCGCAGTTTTTTGGTGAGTCGAGGGCCTTCGATCCGACCACCGTGGCGTTCTTGCATGATCCCTTGACGCTGGCAGTGGTGTTCGAGCGCTCGTTCGTCACCATGGATCGACTGCGGCTGCGGCCGGCGATCGTCGACGGGACCTTCCGTCTGGTTGAAGAACCGAGCGCCCTGCAGTTCGAGGTCGCCACCCGCGTCGATGCGCCGGCGTTCGTCGAGTTTCTAGTGCAGCGGTTGTTGAGTTTGGAATGACTGCTCGTCGCGGATCGCTGACGGCGTATCCATCGCCGAGATCAGAAACTTTTGATTTTTGCGTTTTGACTTTTGCCTTTTGAATTCTGCATGCTGCACTATGCAGCTTGTCTGGCACATGGCGCGCGGCGCCAAACACGAAGCGCCCAACACGATGGCCGGTATCGACGCGGCATTGGCCGCCGGCGCGCAGCGGATCGAGATCGACGTGCGGCTGCTCGCCGACGCCGACGCCGTGCTCTCCCACGATCGCCAGCTGGCCGACGGCCGCTCCGTGCGGGCGCTCACCGCCGGGCGCGCGCGCGCCGAGGCGTTGCCCACGTTGACGCAGGCGGTGCAGCGCATCGCTGACTCCGGCGCGCGGCTGCAAGTAGATCTCAAAGACGAAGGTGTGCTGACGCCCGCGGAGATCCAACGCGTGGTCGATCTGGTCGCGCCACTCGGCGAGCGCGTGATTGTCGGCAGCATGATCGATTGGAACCTGCGGGCGCTGCGCGCCGTCGCGCCGGCGCTGCCGCTGGGGTTCGATCCGCTGCTCTACTTTCATCACTGGGAGAACCGCCCGACCGAGGTGCCGTTCCCGCGCCAGCGCGGCGCGTATGAATACTGGGACGATCATCCGCTCGCGACCGTGCCGATGATGCCGGTGCGGGATTACGTCATCGTCCGCCTCGGGGCGTTGCAAGCGGCGGTGCCACGACTCGACGAGGTCATGTTGCACTACCCGACGCTGCTGCGGGCGATGCGCGACGGGGTGGATGTCGTCGATTTCTTTCACGCCCACAGCACCCAGGTGTTGGCGTGGACGCTCGATGCCGATGCCGCGAATGCGGCGAGCGTCTTCGCGCAACTCAGCGCGGCGGGCGTCGATACGCTGGTGACGAACACGCCACGCGAGTTCGCTCAGCGGGCGTGAGTCCGAAGCAGCACTCGATCCACAAGACGACCGCGCAGTGAGATCAGGCGCGGGCGGCCCGACGCTGCACGCCCGGCTCCAATCCCGCGCCGAGTTGTCAGTATTCGGGGCCAACTTTCTCGACTACATCGACGCCCACTCGCACGTCTACGCCGACATGGACGCCGACCGGTGGAACACCGCTGCGAAGCCCGGGCTGTACTCGACTGTGTCCCGACCTCGTGGCCTCCGGGGTTGGCTACTACAGCTTCGTCGGTTGCCTGGCGATGACGTCCGACTGGTATTCCGTGCCGCACTACCTGCGGGTTTGTGTGCGGAACCAGGGCGGTGCCGCCGCTGGTCCGTTTCACGTTTCGGTAGGCTCTCCCATTCAGAGCGTGTTTGCGCTCAGCGGACTCGCGGCAGGCGACTCCACGTGCACGACCTTCACGCTGGGCGTCTTCGGCGGCAACCCGCTGGTGTTTGCCGATTCGCTCAACGAGGTCGACGAAAGCTACGAGACGAATAATCAGGCCACCTCCGTCGCCCCAACCGCGACCATCCCGTCGACCTGTACGATCACCCCACCACCCACACGCACGCCGACTCGGACGCCAACCGCGACGGTCACGCCGACCCCCACCAAAACACCGTCGATGGGTCCGGCGGTTCCAATCTGATGATTCCGTAGCGGCGGGCGGCTCGCCCGCCGTGCAGGCGGGGACGCCTGCACCCACCAAGAAAAATCCGCTTCGCGTTCTTCGTGTCTTCGTGGTGAACTTCATCCACCGCGTTGCTTCTGCCTCGACTCGGTCTATAGTCGCGGTTTCTGCCCTATGCCGGAAGACGCAATCACTATCGTCGGCGCGCGCCAGAACAATCTGAAGGGGATCGATGTCCGCATCCCGCTCGGCGCGCTCACCGTGATCACGGGGGTGTCGGGCTCGGGTAAGTCGAGTCTCGCCTTCGACGTGCTCTATGCTGAAGGGCAGCGGCGCTACGTCGAGAGCTTCTCGGCCTACACCCGCCAGTTCCTCGATCGCATGGACAAGCCGCAGGTCGACCGCATCGATGGCGTGCTGCCGGCAAT
>JBGOUW010000171.1:0-9152 GCA_041477755.1 Binatia bacterium | reverse complement strand
GTGGGAGCTGCTCGACAACTCGGTCGACGAGGCGATGAACGGCCACTGCGACAAGATCATCGTCACCCTGCACAAGGACGGGCAGACGATCACCGTGAGCGACAACGGCCGCGGCATCCCCGTCGACATCCATCCGAAGTACAAGCGCTCGGCGTTGGAACTGATCCTCACCACGTTGCACGCCGGTGGCAAGTTCGAAAACCAGAACTACTTCCACTCGGGCGGCTTACACGGGGTGGGCGCGTCGGTGGTGACCGCCCTCGCCTCTCCGCTGGTCGCCAACGTCAAGCGCGACGGCTATCACTGGGAGCAAACCTTCGCCGCCGGCGAGGCGACCGGCAAGATGAAGCGCGGTGCCCCCGCGCGCGGGAGTGGCACCAGCATCACGTTCACGCCCGACACATCGATCTTTCCCAAGACGACCTTCAGTCCCGCGCTGATTCGCGAACGCCTCGAAGCCCGGTCGTACTTGCACCGTGGCCTCACGCTGGAGTTCGACAACCAAGTCGACAAGCAAACCGAGACCTTTCGCCACGAACGCGGCATCGCCGAGTACATCGAGAAGTTGATCGCCGATGGCGGCCACAAACAAGTCGCGGAGCCGTTCAACGTCGAGAGGAAGGACGGCTTCGTCGTCGAGTGTGCGGTGGCGTGGACCGAAGCGACCGAGGAGCGCATCCTCTCCTTCGTCAACGGCATCCCGACATCCTCAGGCGGCACGCACGAGAACGGGTTGAGAAACGGATTGACCAAGGCCGTGCGCAACTATCTCGCGGTGCAAAACCTGACGCCCAAGGGGTTGACCATCGCTGCTGAGGACGTGCGCGAGGGCGTGGTCGCCGTGCTCTCGATCTACATCCAGGAACCGCAGTTCCAGGGGCAAACCAAGGAGCGGCTCAACAACTCCGAGGTGACGGCACCGATTGACAACCTCATCCGCACGGCACTCGAAAATCATCTGCTGCAGAACCGCACACCCGCCAACGCGATCGCCTCGCGCGTCATCCTCGCGGCACGCGCGCGCAGCGCTTCACGCGCGGCGGTGGAGAGCGTCCAGCGCAAAACCGCGATCTCGCACCGACTCAATCTGCCGGGCAAGCTCGCCGACTGCAGCTCGACCGATCCGGCCGAGAGCGAGCTGTTCATCGTCGAAGGTGACTCCGCCGGCGGCTCCGCCAAGCAAGGCCGTGCCCGCGAATTCCAAGCCATCCTGCCGCTGCGCGGCAAGGTGCTCAACACCGAACAAGCCTCGACCAGCAAGGTGCTCAACAACAAGGAGCTAAGCGACTTGGTCTCCGCCCTCGGCTGCGGCGCGGGCAAAAGCTTCGACCGGTCGAAGCTGCGCTACCACAAGATCTGCCTGTTGATGGACGCCGACTCGGACGGCCATCACATCTGCACCTTGCTGCTCACCTTCTTCTACCGCCATATGCCCGAGCTGATTCGCGGTGGCTATGTCTACATCGCCCAGCCGCCGCTCTATCGCATCGACATCGGGAGGGAGACCAAGTGGGCGCTCGACGACGCGGAACGTGACCGCGTCCTGACCGAAGCGAACGGCAAGTCGGCCACCGTACAACGCTTCAAGGGCTTGGGTGAGATGAATCCGTCGACGCTGAAGGAAACCACGCTCGACCCGGCGCGGCGCGCGCTCCTGCGCGTCGGCGTCGCCGACGATGCGGCCACCGAGCAGACGATTCAGACGCTGATGGGAAAAGAGGTCGAGCCGCGTTTCCGCTTCATCATGGAACGCGCCCCGAAGGTGGACGCCCTCGACGTGTAGCACGCCCCTACCTCCTGGCGTTCGCCCCTTGCGTTCGACTTGACAAGCGGCCAGGCGACGCGCTCTGTGTGCGCTCATGCACCCCCCGCCCGATGGCGAGCCCGCGCGCGGCTCCGATCACGGTGCCAGCGCAGAGTTCACCGACGTTGCCGAGACCCTCGAGACGGTGGCGGAGGAAGCCGTCCATCTGTTCGGCTGCGATGCCACGTGCGTCTTCGTGTGGGATCACGTGCGCGAGGAATTGCAGCCCGGGTCGGCGCGTGGACTCAGTGCCGGCGCGCAGCGGGCCTTCACGCGCTCCACACTAGTGCGCGGTTCGTCGCGCGAAGTGGACGGACTGCTGCACAATCCCGCGCCGATCGTCACGCTGGAGAGCGCCGCGCTCATCCCGGATCGCGCCCTGTGGGCGGGGTGGCGCTCAGTCTACGCGGTTCCGTTGCGGTTGCGACACTCCGGGCGGCTCCACGGCCTGGCCTGTCTCTTCTATCGGGCGCCAACGCCAGCCGCGCAACTTCGCAATCGAACGGCACTGGAGCCCTGGGGGGTGATGGCCGCGTCCGCAATCGCTCTCGCCCAACTGGCAGAGTACGAGCGTGCTGCGGCGCTCAGCGCGGTCACCTTGGCCGACCGCCTTGGCGAGTCGGCGCGGTCCAGTGAGCTGCACGAAGTCCTCGGCCGCCTCGCGCAGCGAGCGCTCGCCGGCGTACCCGCACGCGCCTGTGGCGTGATCCTACGCGATCCGACCACGGCTCGCCTACGCGTGGCGGCGCTCGCCGGCGGCTCCAATGATTTCATCGCGATCGTCACCCAGAAGGCCTACCCTGATCAACTGCCGCACGACTTTCCGCCCGAGGGCTATCTCACGCTCGCGCCGGCCATGCTGGCCGAGTGGTTTCCGATCGACCTCATCGCCGATCGCATCGGCCAACTCCTGGTGATGCCGGTACGAGTGCAGGCCCAGGTCGTGGGCGCGCTCGCCGCCATCACGGATCATCCCGATACCGCCTTCAACTCCGCCCAGATCGATCGAGTGCGCCACTATGCGGAGCAGGTCGGCGTCGCCGTGGAAGCGGCGCGGCTGTTCGAGCGCACCCGGATTCTGCTCGATCTCGCCGCCGTGCCGCCGCACCCGTTTGAACGCGACGCCTACCTCGAGGCGGTGGCGCGGCGCGCGCGTCTGGCCCTGGGCGCGACGGTATGCACGGTGTGGCTGAGCGATCGCGCGGGGCGGCGTCTCGAGTTGGCCGCGCGGGCGATCGACGATCGCCGTCGCCCGCGGGCTGGAACGGCGCGGCCGCCGCTGGTGCCGGCGCGCGCGTTCGCCCCATGGGAAGCTGCGCCGCAGGCCAGTGGTCCTACGGTCGTCGCGCATGAGTTGTCCAGCGAGTCGCCGCTCGCGGTGTGGGCCGGCAGCGGACCCGCGCTGCTCGCCTCACTGCAGGCGGGCGACCGCGTGCAAGGCGTCATCGTGGTCAGCGGGGCAGGCACCGCACACCACAGCGCGCGGACGCTCGCCAGCATCGCGGACGTGACCGCGCTTCGCCTCGAACAGGAACAGCTGCACCGCGACGCCGCCCAACACGAACGCGAATTGACCGGCCATCGCGAACGCGAACGCATCGCGCGCGATCTGCACGACACGGTGCTCCAGACCCTGGTCGGCATCAGCATGCAAGTGGGCGCCCTCCAGCGGCGTGGGCAGCCCGTGGGGAACTCCGACCTCGCCTCGCTGCAGACCGCGTTGCGCGAACAGCTACTCGCGATGCAGGGATTCGTCGCACGATTGCGCCACCACGACGCGGCGGCGGTGGACCTGTTGGCGGAAGTTCACGCGCTTGCCCACGAAGTGACGCGCCGCGGTCAGCGCGTCAGCGTCACTGGCGGCGCGCTGGAATCGATCCCGGCAACCATCGCGCACGAATTGCTGTTTCTCATCCGCGAGGTGTTGGCAAGCGCGCGGCAGCGCCAATCCCCCGCCGATGTCGCGGTGCACCTTGGCATCCGCGGCGGGCACCTGTGCACCCGTCTGCACTTCGACTCGCGGCGGAGCGCGCGGCGCGAGGCGTGGCTCCCGGCGGCGTTGCGCGACCGGCTCGCCCTGCTGGGCGGCCAAGTGCGAGTGACGGTACGACCGCGACGCGGCACGACCGTCTCCCTCCGCGTGCCCTATCGCGGGCTCGCCGCGACTGCGCGCGACGAGGCTACCATCCCCGCCGTCACGGCTCGCAGAGCGTCGTCAGCACGTCGTACGTGACCTGAATGCCGAGTCGGAGATTGTCGAGGCTGAGCCGTTCGTCGACGCCGTGGATACGGGCGATCATGTCGGTGGTGCCCAGCAGCGGTTGGTAGCCGTAGCACGGAATGCCGACGGCGCGGAACGCTTTGCAGTCACTCCCGCCGGTGAGCATCCCCGGCACGGTCACACTGGCGGGCAAACGTTTGGCCAACGATTGCTCGACGGCCGCGAAGAAGGGCGTGTCGGGCGGGCTCGGAGGCTGCAACTCCGGCAACTCGCGCAGCGGGCGAATGGTCACTCGCGGATCGTCGATCACGCGCTGCAACTCCGCGAGGAATTCCTCGGGCGACTGATCGGGCAGCAAGCGCACGTCGATGTCGGCCTCCGCCGCGCGCGGGATGACGTTGTGCTTCACGCCGGCACGCAGGCCGGTGAGCGCAATCGTGTTGCGCACCAAGCCGTTGGTGACGCGGTTCTTGGTGATGCGCCCGCGCGCGAGGCTGCCGATCATCGGGGTATCGAGATTGCGCAGCAGAAACCCGCCGCCGACGAACATCGCGCCGCCGAGCCGATCAAAGCCCTCGCGGACCGACGGCACGAGGTGAATGGGCGTCTCCCACGCCGCAATCCGCGCCAGCGCGGCAATCAACACATTGATCGCTCCATCGGGCGTGGGTGCGGAGCCGTGGCCGCCTTCGCCGGTAGCGTCGAGCGTCAGCCACAGCGAATTCTTCTCCGTGGTCGCAATCGAATTGACGGGATGATCAGCGAGAATCCCTTCGACACTGGCGCCGCCTTCGTTCCACACGGCCGCGGCGCGTACCAGATCGGGGTGCCGCTCGACCATGAAGCGCGCGCCGACTTCTCCACCGACCTCCTCGTCCGCCACGGCCAGGAACACCAGATCGCGCGCGCACGGCCGCTGTTCCTGATGGCGTGCGAGCAGCGCGATGAGTTGGACGACTCCGTGGCCCTTATCGTCGATGCTGCCACGCCCGTAGACGAAGCCGTCGCGAATCTCGCCGCTGAACGGCGGGAACGACCAGTTGGCCGCCTCCACCGGCACGACGTCCATGTGATGCAGCAGCACGAGCGGTTCGGCGCGCCCGCTACCAGGAAGGCGCGCGAGCAGATTGGCGCGATTCTCGGCGCTCGGGTAGAGCGTCGACCCCACGCCGTGCTGCGCCAGAGTCTGTTCGAGCAGGCGCGCCGCCAGCAGCTCATTGCCCGGCGGATTGGTGGTATCGATCTGCACGTAGCGGGAGAGCAGCTGCGCCGCCTCGTTGGTCAACGCGTCCCAGTCGGGTTCGGCAGCCGCCGACCTCACCGTGAGGAAGAGCATCGTCAGCACGAGCAATCGCGTCTGCATCTGGCCGGGTGCTTACCAGACTCGGTCGCTGGGCCGCAATGTAACGCCGGGACTTGCGGCGTCTGCCGACACTAGGTCTTCTTCTCATTCAGCGCGAAAAACGGTGCAAACAAATCGACCGGGACCGGGAAGATCGTCGTCGAATTGTTCTCCGACGCCACTTCGGTAAGCGTTTGCAGGAAGCGCAGCTGCAGCGCCACCGGATGCTGGCTGATGATGTGCGAGGCGTCGGCGAGCTTCTGCGCGGCTTGGAATTCACCTTCGGCGTTGATGATCTTGGCGCGCCGCTCGCGTTCGGTCTCGGCTTGGCGGGCCATCGCGCGCTGCATCTCCTGGGGCAGATCGATGTGCTTCACCTCGACCGTGACAACCTTGATGCCCCACGGATCGGTCTGTTGATCGAGGATCTCTTGGATACGCGCGTTGAGTCTGTCACGCTCGGCCAGCAGCTCGTCCAGTTCGGCTTGGCCGCAGACGCTGCGCAGCGTCGTCTGCGCCAGCTGCGAGGTGGCGAACAGGTAGTCGACTACTTCGACCACCGCGCGGTTGGGATCGACGACGCGGAAGTAGAGCACGGCGCTGACTTTCACCGACACGTTGTCCTTGGTGATGACGTCCTGCGGCGGGATGTCCATCGTGATGGTCCGCAGATCGATCCGTTGCATGCGCTCGATCACCGGCAGCACGTAGATGACGCCGGGGCCACGATGGTCGATCAAGCGCCCCAGGCGAAAGATCACCCCGCGCTCGTACTCCTTGAGAATCTTAATGCCGCTGAGCACCAAGCCGGCAACCAACACTACGACCGTCGCCAACGGACCGATCATCTCTCGCCTCCTTCACGCCGGCTGGTGAGGGCTGGCCGTAGCGCACGCACCACGATCTTCAGCCCCTCAACCGCCACAACTTGCACACGCTCGCCGACATCCAGCGGTTCATCGGCTACCGCATTCCAGTACTCGCCATGGACGAACACTTTGCCCGCGGGTGCCAGCCGCTGCCGCACCTCGCCGACTTCGCCGATCATGCCCTCCTGGCCCAACGACGGTTTGCGCCGCTGCGAGTGCACGACGAGGTACCCCACCCAGAGCGTAAAGCTGCCGAGCGTCGCGGCCGCGGCCGCGATGATGCTGCGATCGACCGCCAGGTCCGAGTCGGCGGTATCGAACAGCAGCAGCGACCCGATCACGAATGCGATGAGCCCGCCAACGCCCACCACCCCGAAGCTGGGCAAAAACAATTCCGCGACCAACATCGCCACGCCGAGCAGGATCAGCGCTAGGCCGCTATAGTTGATCGGCAGCACCTGCAACGCCGTCAGCCCGAGCACGAGACAGATCGCGCCGGCGATGCCCGGGAAGAAGACACCCGGGTGCGTAAACTCGACGTACAGCCCGAGCAGCCCTGCCATCATCAGCAGATAGGCGACGTTGGGATTGGCGATGATGTTGAGCAGCGTCTGCTTCAGGCGCATCTGTTTGCGCATGACGGTAGCGTCCGCGAGCGCCAGCTTCAGCTTCGTGTTGTTGGCGTCGACTTCGCGGCCGTCGGCTTGGCGCAGCAGATCAGGAATATCGATCGCCACCAAATCGATCACGCCCAGCTTGAGCGCCTCCTGGTCGGTAATCGAGACGCTCTCGCGCACCGCCTTCTCGGCCCACTCGACGTTACGGCCGCGCTGTTGCGCGATCGACTTGCTGAGCGACGCGGTGAAGTTCTCCGCCTTCTCGCGCATGTCGCCGCTAATGTCTTCTCCCTGGCCACCGACCGGATGCGCCGCGCCGATGTTGGTACCCGGCGCCATGGCGGCCAGGTTGGCGGCCATCGTGACGAAGACGCCGGCCGAGGTCGCGCCGGCACCGCTCGGCGCCACGTAGACGATCACCGGCACCGGGGAGCCGAGGAGATCCTTGACGATCGCCTTGCTCGAATCGAGCAGGCCTCCGGGCGTGTCGAGCTGAATGATGAGCGCCTGCGCCCCGTCGCGATGCGCTTCGTCGATAGCCTCGCGGATGAAATCCGCCGTGGCCGGATTGATCCCGGCATTGATCTCGATCAGGTTGACGTGGTTCTCCGCCGCGCCCGCCGTCGCGCTCAGCAGAACCAGCAGCAGGGCGACACCCGCCAAGACCCGCGTATGGATTTTCACGGCCGTCTCCCCAGCTCCTGCAGCACCATCTTGATGTCTTCCCACACCAACTTCTTGTCGGCGGGATTGCGCAGCAAGTACGCCGGGTGCAACGTCGGCATCAGCTTGATGCCGTGGTAGTCGAACCACCGACCGCGCAAGCGGGTGATCGGGGTGGTGTCGCGCAGCAATGTTTGTGCGGCGAACTTGCCGAGTGCGACAATCACGCGCGGCTTGATGATTTCGATTTGGCGAATCAGGAACGGCTCGCAGGCCGCGATCTCGTCCGGTTCGGGATTGCGGTTCTCCGGCGGCCGACACTTCACCACGTTGGCGATGTAGACATCGGCGCGCTGCAGCTTCATGCCCTTGGTGATGATCTCGGTGAGCAGCTGCCCGGCGCGGCCGACAAAGGGCTCACCTTGCAGGTCTTCGTCCCGGCCCGGGCCTTCACCGACGAACATCAGCTCGGCGGCGGGATTGCCGACACCGAAGACGATGTGCGTGCGCCCTTTGCACAGTTTGCACCGCTGGCAGTCGCCGATCTCGGCGCGCAAGTCGTCGAGGGGCGCCGCGACAGTTGCGGGTGGCTCGTTCACCGTTGGCACCACCGACCGCGCCGGCGTTGAGCGCGCCGTCACTCGCGGAAAGCCCGTCACACCACCATCACGCGCGTATTCGACGCGCGCGCGCACACTCGCCAGGAGTGCGCGCAACTCAGCTTGAGGGGTCTCATCTGCCATAGTACGATCCATCCGCATGGTGCTGATGTGCTTGGGGCTAATCGCCGTCGTGTTGCTGGTGCCTGTGGACGCGCTGGCGTGGGGACCGATTACGCACTTGGCACACGGGTCGGCGGTCTTGGATACCCTTAACACCGCCCCGGCGGCGCTTCAAGATTTACTCGCACGCCACAGGATCGAGTACCTCTACGGCTGCATCGGCGCCGACATCACGCAGGCGAAGAAGTATACCCGCGCGCTGGCGGCGCATTGCCACTCGTGGGTGGTCGGCTGGCAGGTGCGCGCAGCCGCGCGCAGCAATGCCGAGCGCGCCTTCGCCTACGGCTACCTCTCGCATCTCGCCGCCGACGTGTACTCGCACAATCACTACGTCCCGACCCAGCTCATCGTCAGTTATCCGGCCCGCA
The DNA here is from genome assembly GCA_041477755.1 of Binatia bacterium. Taxonomy (GTDB): domain Bacteria; phylum Desulfobacterota; class Binatia; order HRBIN30; family JACQVA1; genus JACOST01. The sequence goes on along the minus strand of JBGOUW010000171.1, from coordinate 486 downwards.
CACTGCGCCACGTGTACTGGGAGACTCGCTTCGATTCCTTGCAGGACGCGGCGCTGCGCGAGGTGATCCAAGAGCTGCGCCACCGGCGCTTCACCGCCTGCGACGCGCTGGTGGAACGTGCGGTGGCCCGCACGCTGTTCTCATTTCGCACCAACAAGCGGATCTTCGATTCGGTGCTGGCATGGCAGGGGTTCGAGCAGTGGCATCGCGTGGTGCTCGTGCTTGATGCGATGTCACGCTTTCCGCTGCCTCCCGAGATCGTCCTCCTCTACAATGACCTCTGTCGGACAAGCATCCTTGACTTGCTCAGCCGCGGCAAGCGGTCCGCGTCACAGGCCGGCGATCCAACCGGATACGAGGCGTTGGGTCAGGCGATGACGATCCGGCGCACGTTGCGCTCGTTACTGCGGCGCGGGCAGATTCCACCGGCGTTGCAGCGCGAGGTCGACGCCTTGGCACTGCGTCCGGGTACGCTGGAGTCGCCGT
>JBGOUW010000246.1:0-7359 GCA_041477755.1 Binatia bacterium | reverse complement strand
CGCGCGCACACCCATGGATCTCACACTCGAAGCTGATGCGTTGTCCGTTGCCGATCATGCGGCATTGCAGGAGCTGGCGGAACGACTGTGGGAGACCCGCGCGGAGATCGGCGCCGAGTGGGCACGCCGACTCGCCACCATCGTTCCCGATCAACTCGGTGCGGAGATTTCGGTTGACGACCTCGCACGCCTCAACGAGCGCTTTCTATCGCTGGTGCTCGAACAGATTCAACTGGGCGATTGGGACGGCCTCTACTCGGCCTTCTATGAGCTCAATCGGCAACTGATTGAGGCCGACCTCGAGCGCGCGCCCGCAACCCGCGTGTCGTTGGCGGGCTTGTACACCTCGGCCCGCATCAGTCTGGCCGTCATCAGCGAGCGACTCGGCGACAACAGCGAGCGGCTCGTGCTTGCCTACGCCAAGTTGACCGCGCAGCTCATGATGTTGGTCGGTCGAGCCTACAGCGACGCGCGCGAGGAGTATCTGCAGCGCACGTTCGAGCGGGTCACCACCGTGTCGCACGAGCTGCGGGCGCCGTTGTCGCACCTGTTCGGCTACCTCGAGTTGCTGCGGGCGGGCGAGTTCGGAGCGGTCACGGGTGAACAGGAGCGCGTGCTGACGGATCTGATACGCGAGACCGACGAACTGCACTGGCTGTTGACGGGGATGCTCGATCTGTCGCGTCTCGACGCCGGCCGCGTCACGGTCCGGGTCGAACAGATTGATCTCACCGCCCTGCTCGATGAGGTCGTGCAGGGTGTTCCTCACCCCGATGTGACGATTACCTGCAGCGCTGCGCCGGATCTTCCCCCGCTGCGCAGCGATCGCGTGAAGCTCAAGCAAATCCTCGGCAACATCCTGCGCAACTCGGTTCGACACGGCGGTGGTGCGAACATCCGCTTGGCCGCCGGCATGCCGCAGCCCGGCAGCCTCGAGATCGTCGTGCGCGACTACGGTCCCGGCATCGCGCCGGAAGACCTGCAAGCGATTTTCGATCTGCTCGAGCGCGGTCACGCCGCCACGCTCGCGCCGGACGGGTACGGCATCGGTCTTCACGTGGTACGCCGCCTGACCGCGCTATTGGGCGGCACCATCACTGTCGAGAGCGCCCCGGGCGAGGGTGCCTGCTTCCGCCTTACCTTGCCTCAGAACGCGCCCTCTGGCGCATCAACTTAGGCAACTGCATCACGCTAGGGGGCTACCGCGCGGCGGCACCGTATGGCAGGATGCCGCACGTTGGTTCGGCACATGACTACCGCACACCCCCTTCTTCGCCGCATCGGTCGGGCGCTCGTCCGCGGCCTGCGCTTGCGCTGCCCGCGCTGCGGCGCTGCGACGTTGTTTCGCGGTGCGTTTGCGATGCACGAGAGCTGTAACGGTTGCGCCCTCAAGTTCGAACGCGAGCCGGGCTACTTCATCGGGGCGATCTACATCAACTATGCGGCGACGGCGGTGTTGAGCATCGCCGGTTTTTTCCTGCTCGACGCGTACACCAGTATCTCCCTCACCAGTCAGCTCGTGTTGTGGTCGGCATTCTGCATCGGTTTCCCGCTGTGGTTCTTCCGCTATTCGAAGAGTCTGTGGCTGGCGATCGACTTCCTCTTCAGCCCTGAGCCGCCGCCGTTGCACGTCATCCACCGGCGCGCTGTCTGAAGCCGTTCTCCGGTCGCATCATGCCTGTCGCCGCAATCGAAGTTGAGCACGTGCGCCATGTCTACGGCGAGCGAGTCGCGCTCGACGATGTGAGCTTCTCCGTCGCCGCGGGCGAGATCTTTGCCTTGCTCGGTCCCAATGGTGGCGGCAAGACCACGCTGTTCAAGATCCTTTCGACGCTGATGCCCGCGCGTGATGGCTGCGCACGGCTGTTCGGCGATGACGTAGCGCAAGCACCGGACGCCGCGCGGCGTCACCTCGGCGTTGTGTTCCAGCACCCAAGTCTCGACGGCAAACTCACGGTGATGGAGAACCTGTTCGCGCACGGTCACCTCTATGGAATGAGCGGTGCGACCTTGCGCCAGCGCGCCGACCTGTTGTTGCAACGCCTCGGCCTCGCCGAGCGCGCGCGCGATTACGTCGACACGTTGTCCGGCGGCTTGCAGCGTCGCACCGAGCTGGCGAAAGCGCTGCTTCATCGGCCCCGCTTGCTGCTGCTCGACGAGCCCAGCACCGGACTCGATCCCGGTGCGCGCCGCGACTTCACGCAGTACTTGCGGCAACTCCGCGATCAGGACGGCGTGACCATCGTGCTGACCACTCATTACATGGAGGAAGCTGAGCGCTGCGATCGCATCGCGATCCTGCATCAGGGCAAGTTGGTGAGCGTCGGCGCGCCGGCAGAGCTGAAGAACGAAGTCGGCGGCGACGTGGTGGTGATGCAGTCGACGGACCCCGAAGGGCTGCGCCGCAAGATTCGCGAGCGCTTTGGCTGCGACGCCGCGCTGATCGACGGGACGTTGCGAGTCGAGCGGCCGCGCGGTCACGAGTTCGTGCGCGATGTCGTCGAGGCGTTTCCATCCGACGTGACGTTGGTGACCTACGGCAAGCCGACGCTGGAAGACGTGTTCATTCATCGCACCGGACATCGCTTCTGGGCTGACGGCAACGGGGCTAGTGAATGACGGACTGCAGGCAGACACAGGGATTGGGCAGCCAGGGACGGCTGCCACCACTGGGAACAGCGGATCGCAGAGGACTCCGGTGGCGGCAGGCCTCCGTGCCTGCCCTCTTCGGCTGCCTGGAGACGATGCCATGAATGCAGTCGTCCTGCCCGTCTACACACTGTGGCGCCGCGAGATCGTGCGCTTCGTGCGGCAACGCAGTCGCGTCACCGGCGCGTTGCTGCAGCCGCTGGTGTTCTGGTTGCTGCTCGGCGGCGGACTCAACGCGTCGTTCCGTCCCGCCGGCGCACCGGAAGGCACCAGCTACGTCGCCTACTTCTATCCCGGAACGCTCGCACTGGTGCTGCTCTTCACCGCAATCTTTGCGACGATTTCGACCGTCGAGGATCGGCGCGAAGGATTTCTCCAAGGGGTGCTGGTCGCGCCGGTACCGCGGTGGGCGATCGTGCTCGGCCAGGCGCTCGGCGGCACCACGCTCGCGGTAGGGCAAGGCGTGCTGCTGCTCGCATTGGCGCCGCTGATCGGAATTCCGCTCTCGTTCGTGTCCGTCCTCGCCAGTGTCGCGGTGATGCTGATCGTATCGCTCAGCCTGACCTGTCTCGGACTGATCATCGCCTGGCGGATGGAGTCGACGCAGGGGTTTCACGCGATCATGAATCTGATTCTGATTCCGATCTGGCTGCTGTCGGGCGCGTTCTTCCCCGCGAGTGGCGCCCCTGCCCCACTGAGTTGGTTGATGCAGGTCAATCCGCTCACCTACGGCATGGCCGCGCTGCGCCGCTGTCTGTACTGGAGCAACGCGGCGGCGGTCGGCGCCGTACCGACGATGATTCCGTCCCTGCTGATCACTGTCCTCTTCTGCGCCGTCACGCTTTGGGGCGCTACCCGCATGGCCCGCCGCGCCGCGACTTAGGGTCGTGCCTCGCAGGTCTCAGTCACCTCGACCTCGAAAGTAAAGCGCACGCGTTCAGGGGGGGGCCTAGATCGTGCGCTTGATTTCCCTCGGTCCGTCATGGGATGGGCACACCAGTCGGAGGGAGCGATATGAGGGTGGCGAGTACCAACTTCTGGGCCATTGTTCTTTTGTGCCTCGGCGTGACGGCGTGTGCGCCGTCCAAGCAATACCGAACGCACTACGACACCTGCATCAGCGCGGCGCCGACTCCATCGCCGGACTGCGAGACGCACGCGCTGCAAGAGATTCCAGTCGGGGATGGTGCCAACTATCTGCTCGGCTTCATCGAAATCGACGACCAAGGGCAGCTGTGGCACCGGCCGCAGATGCAAGCGGTGCTCGGCAAGCTTTACGAACAGACGGCCGGCAAGGACTTGTTGATGGTGGTCTTCGTCCACGGCTGGAAGCACAGCGCCGCGCCCGGAGACGGCAACATCACGACCTTTCGCAACGTCCTCGCAAAACTGGCAGAGGCCGAGGCGTATCATAGCCACGACCCAAAAGTGCCCGCGCGGCAGGTCGTGGGAATCTACATCGGGTGGCGCGGGGGCTCCGTGACGGTGCCGATCATCGAGAACCTGACGTTCTGGGATCGCAAGAACACGGCACAAAAAGTTGGCTACGGCGGCGTCACCGAAGTATTGAGCCGACTCGAATTGGTCAAAGCCGACAAGGACATCATGGCCGGGGGCGGAAGCAACACGCGCTTGGTTGTCGTCGGGCACAGCTTCGGTGGCGCGGTGGTCAATTCCGCGCTGGTCCAAATTCTCGAGAGCCGCTTCGTCCGCACAGTTGGTCCCGCAGGCGTCCAAGGCAACGTGGCCGGATTCGGCAATCTCGTCGTCTTGATCAATCCCGCCTTCGAGGCGTTGCTGTTTGCGCCGCTGAGCAACATGACGACGGAACGCGGCGCGTATTTCGACTCCCAACTGCCGGTCCTGGTGGAGCTAACTTCCGAGGCGGACGATGCAACCGGTATTGCCTTTCCCATCGGGCGCTGGTTTTCCACTTTTTTCGAGGAGAGTCACCCCCTCACCCGACACAACGCCACCACCAAGAGCGACGAGACGATCGACGAAGGCAAAGCCAACGTGACGGCCCTGGGGCACTTCCCACCCTATCGTACCCACTGGCTCTACCCGGCAGACGAGCGAACGCGTGAAGAAATTCCGGAGCTCAGTCCCGCGGCCAGCGTGAACTCGTTCATTCGATCGAGCGCGAAGTGGGCCAACGATACACCGGGCAGCAAGATCCCCTTTGAGGGTCTGATCCTCGAACGCACCCCCGAATCCGCCGGCCGGAACCCGTACCTCCTGGTGCGCGTCGACAAGCGGCTGATCCGGGACCACAACGACATCGCCGATTCGCGCGTGATCGAGTTCGTCACGCAGATCATCCTGCTTTCAAGTCAGACGCCGGAACAAGCGCAGCACATCCGTGGGCCAACAGCGCCCGAAGGTTCGCCGTGACGGTGGAGGTGTCCGGGCTCACCTTCATCCCCCCAAGACAGGGTTGGAGTGAGGTGAGGGGATAAATGGGGTCCTAAGCGCGCCGTTGTATCCTCGCCAACTTCTGCGCTATCACCGCGCCCATGAGCCGGCGTGTTGGGCCGCGCAATCTCGCTACTCTTGCAGGCAACGTTCTGCAGCCCAATTGTCGTTGTCCGGCGTGAATGAGAAGGGTGTGCCGACCTCGCTTGAGACGCAACGGCTTCGGCTAGTGCCGCTCGCTGCCAACCATGCAGACGCGCTCTATCGGATCTACGCGGAGCCTGCCGTTGCACAGTTCCTCTTCACACGACCGCGTTCGTCGGATGAGTTCACCGCCATCTTCGATCGCGCTCTCCAGTTCGGCGAGTCACATGGAATGTGGGCCGTCTTGTTGCGCGAAAATGAAACCCTCATCGGTCGCGTGGGCTTCTTCGCGTTCGGAGAAGCCAAGCGTCCTGAGCTCGCTTTCCTGCTATCTCAGTCGGCCTGGGGCCGCGGCCTGGCCACGGAAGCGTGTACGCGGGCATTGAAACATGCGCTGCCGTCGCACTCTTGGCATGAAGTCATCGCCCTCGTTCGGCCAACCAACGCCGGAGCGCTCCGAGTCGTCGAGAAGTTGGGGCTTTCGTTTGAATCCGACTTCCTTCTCAATGGGGAGGTGGCGCGGCTCTACCAAGCTTCGCGTAGTCGGCTCGAAGCATGTCGTACAACGAGCGGATGGAGCTGAGATCCGCAGTTCACGGAGGTCCGCCATGGTCGCGAACACCACGATCATACATACCGCGTACACGCTCTCCCTGGCATTGGCTATCCTGAGTGTCCTGCATCTGTACTGGGCGTTCGGGGGCACCTGGGGATTCGCGGCGGCGTTGGGCCGAGAGCAGATTGAGGCGACCGGCATCTTGCGAGTCGCCGCGGGAGCAGTCGCGATCGCACTCGCGGTCGCTGCGGCAGGGGTGCTCGGTCGAGTCGGCATCTGGGGCCGGTCCCTGCCCTGGCCGCTCTTCTCGTGGGGGATGTGGGCGCTCGTGAGTGCGCTCTTCCTCGCGACGTTGCCCAACCTCACTGGTCGGACGTGGCTCGAGCGACTCCTGTTTGCGCCGATTGCGCTCGTCCTTGGTGTGCTGGCATTGACCATTGCGAGATCAACGCGACCTTAGTCTTCTTCTAGGGCGTGCAGTGAGGAGTCCTCAAACCGTGAGCTTTGCGGGTAACTGGACTGACGGGAACGTGCGGAGTCGGCGGCATCTAGCATGCTCGAGACGCAAGCTACTGGCCTCCGCTGCGCGGCTTCGATGCACTTGACTAAGTCTACCGTCGACTAGTACGGCTTACAATCGTCGACGACAAGGAGGTGGCGTATGAAGATAGGGGACATGGCTGATGGCTTAAAGGGGAAGCTTCCCATTCAACTCCCCCAATTAAACTCCCCTCTGGGTTTGGGGAATGGGTTGATGAACTGAAGGGCAAGCTGAATGAGTGGCTCGATGCGTACAAGGCGGCCATGACAACGCTGGAGCCACTCGGCTTGAGCATGGGCAACGTGACAATCACGATGGCGACCCTGCCGGAGGTCCACGCGTCGATGTCGGGGGCGATCGATAAGATCCGCGATGAAGACCTGAAGAGAATGATGAGCGAACATCCTGATGACAAGCTACTTGGATCGATGCTCAAAGCGCTCATCGCGGCGAAGCAGGTGTGGGAGCACTTCGAGCCACGATTCACGCGGCTGACAGTGAACGTCTCGCTTGGGATAAACCCGAAGGTTACCGTCAAGTGCGAGTAGCTCTCGCCTAACTACGGCACGCAGCCAACGCGCAAGGAACGCGTGCGCCTGATACCTCAGCCGCTATACCGACCAGACGCGCGATCCCGCTGACGAGAGCCATGTACTCGACTGAATGGTTCGAGACGTTCGCAGCGACAGTGCCGGCCGCGATCGTTGAGGCGGAGGTCGACGCGCTTGCCGCCATCCTTCCGCTCGAACGGCACGCGCGCATCCTCGATGTCGGTTGCGGCATTGGCCGTATCACCGGCCCTTTGTCGTCACTCGGCTACGCAGTGACGGGTCTCGACATCAGCGTCGAAGCCCTGCTGTCTGCCAAGGGTCGTGCGCCTGGGGCTCGTTACGTGGCGCTCGACCAACAGCACATTGGCCTCATGCGCTGGGAGTTCGACGCGGCGCTTTTCATGTGGAACAGCTTGGGGTTCGTCGGGCGGGGCGCGGATTTGGAAACACTAGCTGGCGTCGCGAGAGTGCTTCGTCCCGGCGGCAAGGTCGTCTTCGATCTG
>JBGOUW010000163.1:0-9432 GCA_041477755.1 Binatia bacterium | reverse complement strand
CGCCGCCGCTGGATGGATGCGGTCGGATTGGCGCTGGCGATTTCCATGCAGCTTCTGGAAAGCCTCTACGCCGTGCTGGCGCTGATGCTGCTCGGCGGTGTGTACGGAGTGTGGCTTGCGGTGATCCATCGGCACGCCCTCGCCGTCCTGATGCCGAAGCTGCTGCTCGTTGCCCTGGTGAGCGTGGCGACCGCGACGCTGGTGTTCAAGCCCTACATCGAGACGCAGGCGGCTTGGGGCATTCTCGCCGGTCGGGGGTGGCTACTCCTTAATGCTCACGACCTGTGGTTCGGGAACCAGTGGTATCCGGGCTCGGTGACTTTGGTACTGGCGGCGATTGCGCTGATCGACCGCGCGCGTCGAGGCGCGGTACGTGGCGACCCCCGCTTGGTGCTGGCAGTGGGAGGTGTCGTGACCGTGTGGGCGTCCGTGGCCGCGTTCGACGTCCCATTGCTGAACTTCCGGGTACCTTCGTTGTTCAGAGTTTTGATGGGCGTCGTTCCGGGTTTGAGCGCAGTGCGCTCGCCGGAGCTTGTGTTCGGCGGCGCGTGCCTCGCCCTCACTCTGCTAGCGGGATGTGGTGTCGCGAGGCTGCTCGGCGGTCGCACGCGGATGATCCGCGTCGCCGGAGTCGTCGGGGTGATGGTCGCTGCGCTGGCGGAGATGTTCTATGCGCCACTCGCGACTGCGACGTTTGGTGTGCCCGTGGGCGACACCGGCGTTCCGGGCCGACCGGATTCCGAGCTGGTCGCTGCAATTCGCAAAGCGGGGGAGGGAGCCGTGCTCGATCTCCCGTTCCATGCGACCGACAGGGCAGCAACGGCCCACGCGCTCTCGCTCGCCACCTTTCACCGCCATCCGGTGGCGGCGTGCTTCGATTCGTTCATCACACCGATCCAAACTGAGATTGAACGGCTGGCCGCGGAGCTGCCGGCGCCAGGCGCAATCGATGCCTTGTTCGCGCTCGGCTTTCGCACCGCGATCGTCCATGAGGAGTTCTTGGGTGCAAACGATTTGCGACTGCGCCGCCTGATCGCGGAAGCACCGTCGAGGGCGGCTCCGGATGAACTCGTGCACTACGGTCGGGTCGGCAGCCACGTGCTATTCGGCCTCGCCAGTACGCGACCGATTGTGGCGGAGTTCGACGCGCTCACGCCGCAGCAACCCGTCGCCGACATCGAGCCGGTCAATGTAGCCCCGCAAGGGGTACCGGCGCTCCGGCAAAGGGTACCGCTGATCTTTCGCAACTGGGGCGACGGGACGTTCCTGCATCCGCAGCCGCTGCTTCCGACTGCGTTGACTATTCGCTGGGACGACCAATCGGGCGTGACGGTGTTGCAGGCTACCGTCCGCATCTTGCTCCCGCTGGCGTTGCCCCGCGGGGCGGCAGTCAAGCAAACCATCAAGATGCCGACGCCGCACGTGAGCGGCGAGTACTTGGTGACGGCGGCGCTGGCTGCGCAACCCGAGGTGGTGGTATCGGCGAACGTGGTGCGTGTGCGTGAACGCGAGGACAAGGACGACCGCGGGTCTTGACGGCACGCAGGGACAATCTTGGCCGAGGCGATGCGGACGCCTTGGTTTTGTGACAGTCTTCGTAGTTCGACCTATGGCCCTCAACGGACTTACTGACAAACGCCGCAGCGCGTGCGCTCCGAATGCTCCTCTGGTTGCTATCGTCGGACGCCCGAACGCGGGCAAGTCGACGTTGTTCAACCGGTTGATCCACGCCCCGCGTGCCGTGGTCGATGCGACACCCGGGGTCACGCGCGATCGCAACGAAGCGATGGCGCATTGGGGCGGCCGCCCGTTCCGCCTGGTCGATACCGGTGGGGTTGAGCACGAGTCGCACGACGGTGACGCGTTGCTGGCGGCAGTGCGCGCGCAGTCGGACCGGGCCAGCGCCGAAGCCGACGCCATTATCGTGTTGTTGGATGGTCGCGCCGGTTTCACGCCGTTGGATCGCGCGCTGGTGCAGCGGCTGCGGCAGTCTCCCAAGCTGGTTTTCTTCGCCGTGAACAAGCTCGACACCGTGAGTCTCGATGACGACGCGGTGGACTTCTTCCGTCTCGGTGTCGAGCGTGTGTATCCGATTTCCTCCGCGCATGGCCGCGGCGTGAGCGAGTTGATGGACGATGTGTTCGCCGCGCTGCCGGAGGCGGAGTCCGAGGCGGCTCGGCCGCATGACAAGCCGACGGCGCTGGCGATCGTCGGCCGGCCCAACGTGGGCAAGTCGTCGCTGCTCAATCGGCTCGTCGGCGATGAGCGCGCCATCGTGTCGCCGATCCCGGGGACGACGCGCGACGCGGTGGATTCGGCCGTGACCTTCAACACGCGACCCTACGTCCTGATCGATACCGCCGGCATTCGGCGCCGCCCGAAGGTTCACGAGGGCATCGAACGGGCCAGTGCCGCGCGCGCTCTACGGGCACTCGACCGCGCGGAGATCGCGCTGGTCGTGCTCGACGGCACCGCGGAGTTGGCTGAGCAAGACGCACGCATCGCCGGCTACGCATGGGAACGGGGGCGCGCCTTGGTGCTGGTGGTGAACAAGTGGGATGCGGTGCCGCGGGGTGAGCGCGACGAGAAGAAATATCGAGAGACGCTGGCGTGGCGTTACCCGTCGCTGGCCGATGCGCCGATCGTGTTTGTGTCCGCATTGACGGGTTTGGGCATCAGCCGCATTGTTCCGGCCATCGAAGCACTGGCGGCCGGGCACCAGGCGCAAATGCAGACCGCGCGCGTGAATCAGGTGTTGAAGGAGGCCATCGCCGCGCAAGCGCCGCCGAGTGTGCAGGGCAAGCGACCGGTCTTCTACTACGCCACCCAAACCGGCAGCGCTCCGCCGGCGATCACGATCTTTACCGGTACGGCGGAGTCGGTGCCGTCGGTGTACGAACGCTACCTACGCAATCAGTTTTGTGCGGCGTTTCAGCTCCACGGCACGCCGCTGCAGTTGCACTTCCGTTCGCGTCCACGCGATGCCGATCGCCCGCGTCCCGCTGCCAAGGGCAAACGCAAGCAACCCGCCCGTCCCCGCGGATCACGGCGCGGTCGCTAAGCGGAGCACTAGCCCCAAAGCGAAAACACAATGGAACCGCCGATAGACGCCGATGTCCACCGATCACAGCTTTCTGCAAAACAGGAGAGATCGGTAAACCTCACCGAAATGCATTTGGTGATCAAGCGATGAGTCACGTCGAGTTCTGCGTCTGCGTTCATCGGAGTGCATCGGCGGTTTCCGCTCCTTTTTCGGATTGAGGCTGGTATCAGATTCCCTGCGCGCGATAGGCGCGCGCGTGCTCCAGGTAGTTCTGTGCCGATTGCCGGAGATGCGCGAGTTCGTCGCCGCGCAACGGGCGGATGATCTTCGCCGGACTCCCGAGCACCAATTGTCGCGGCGGGATCTTTGTGCCCGGCGTCAGCAACGCGCCGGCGCCGACGAGACACTCGTCACCGACTTCGACACCATCGAGGACGATCGCCCCGATGCCGATCAAGCAAAGGTTGCCAATCGTACAACCGTGCAGGATCACGTTGTGCCCGGCGGTCACGTCATCGCCGACGATGGTCCCGAAGCGGTCGCGGGTGATGTGCACCGTCGAGTTGTCCTGGATGTTGCTTCGTGCGCCAATGCGAATCGGGCCGACATCGCCGCGCACGACCACATTCAGCCATACACTGGCGTCGGCGGCGATGACGACGTCGCCGATGATTTGGGCGCTGGTGTGGACGTACACGCTGGCGTGCAGCTGCGGATGTTTGCCGTTGAACGGGTAGAGCACCGCCGGTCCATACCAAACGCAGCGCCCGCGCGAAAAGAGCAAACGCAGCGCCCGCGCGAAAAGAGCAAACCCAGCGCCCGCGCGAAAAGAGCAAACCCAGCGCCCGCGCGAAAAGGAGTCCCTAGCAGGCTGCTGAAAACCCCACCCCGTGCTTCGAGAGCCTCAGCCTGAGCGGAACCCCTCCTTGGATCTATTGCATTATCCCGCTCACCCTGAGGTTCTCGAAGGGTATTCTGCGCGTCTTTCAGCAGCCTGCTAGGGACGCCCGGGTGGGCCGTCTCCGGCCGTGGCGCGCGCTCCGACCACAAGATATGGTGGTTGCCACTTGGGGCTTGTCACACCCCTAGGGTTTTGATACGAGACCGCATGGTTCCCTCCAATCCGAAATCCATCTCCCGAAAACAGGCGGCGCGTTCCTCAACGAGCGCACCGGTGAGCTGACTCGGAGGTCGTGATGTTTACCTACGACATGCCCGAAGGCCTGACGTTCGACGACGTGCTGCTGGTGCCAGGCGAGTCGACGTTCCTACCGCGCGAAGCCGACGTGAGCACGTTGTTCTCGCGCCGCGTCGCCCTCAACATCCCGTTCGTGAGCGCGGCGATGGACACGGTGACCGAGTCGCACACCGCGATTGCGATGGCGCAGGAAGGCGGCCTCGGTGTGGTGCATCGCAACCTCGCCGCCGACGATCAAGCGCGCGAAGTCGAGAAGGTGAAAAAGTCGGAGAGTGGCATCGTTCTCGATCCGCTCACCGTCCACCCGGATCAACGCATCGCCGATGCGCTCGAGGTCATGCACCGCAATCACATCTCGGGCCTACCGGTGGTAAAGGACGGTCGTCTCGTCGGCATTCTCACCAATCGTGATCTGCGCTTCGAAAAGCGACTCGATCGCAAGGTGAGTGAGGTGATGACCAAGGACCACCTTATCACCGGCAAGGTCGGCATCGATCCTGAGAAGGCCAAGGAGCTGCTGCACGCCAACCGCATCGAGAAGCTGCTCATCGTCGACGACGAGGGCCGCCTGACGGGCCTGCTGACGGTGAAGGACATCCAGAAGGCGGCGCAGTTTCCCAACGCCTGCAAGGACCCACTCGGGCGCTTGCGCGTCGGCGCCGCGATTGGCACCGGTGATGATCGGATGGTGCGCGCGGAGAAGCTCGTGCGTGCCGGCGCCGACGTGCTGGTGATCGACACCGCTCACGGCCACTCCGCCAACGTGATCGAGACCCTGCAGGAGCTGAAGCAAGCCTTTCCGCAGGTTGATGTCGTCGCCGGCAACGTCGCTACGATCGAAGGCGCGCGCGCCCTTGCCCGCGCCGGTGCCGACGGCATCAAAGTCGGGATGGGGCCGGCGTCGATCTGTACGACGCGTGTGGTGTCGGGCGTGGGTATTCCGCAGCTGACCGCCGTCGCCGATTGCGTGAAGGTCGCGCGCGATCACGGCGTGCCGGTGATCGCCGACGGCGGCATCAAGTTTTCCGGCGACGTTACCAAGGCGCTGGCCGCGGGCGCGCACTCGGTGATGATCGGTAGCTTATTCGCCGGCACTGAAGAGAGCCCGGGCGAAACGATCCTGTTCCAAGGCCGCACCTACAAGCTCTACCGCGGCATGGGCTCGCTTGAAGCGATGCGCGAGCGCGAGGGCAGCCGCAATCGCTACGCGCAGGATGACGACGAGTCGCAGCTCAAGTTGGTGCCGGAGGGTATCGAGGGCCGCGTGCCGCACAAAGGTCCGCTGTCGTTCATCGTGCACCAGATGGTGGGCGGCCTGCAGGCCGGCATGGGCTACTGCGGCTGCCGTACGATGGCCGACCTGCACGCCAACGCGCGCTTCATGAAGGTGACGCAGGCGTCGTTGCAGGAGAGCCATGTCCACGACGTGTTCATCACCAAGGAAGCGCCGAATTATCGAAGGGAATGATTCGATTGCGGATTGGGGATTTCGGATTGCGGAATAGCGGATGAGCAAGAAGCCGAAGGAGGTGGAGCGCGGACGGGCGGATAGACAATCCGCAATCGCCAATCCGCAATCCACAATCACATGATTCTGATTCTCGACTTTGGTGGTCAATACACTCAACTGATCGCGCGGCGCGTGCGCGAAGCCAAGGTCTACTGCGAGCTGCACCCGTTCTCGTTGCCGATCGAACGCATCAAGGCGATGCGGCCCGAGGGCATCATTCTCTCGGGCGGGCCGGCGAGCGTGTATGCCGCTGACGCGCCGATTTCGGATCCGCGATTGCTCGACCTCGGCGTACCGGTGCTGGGCATCTGCTACGGTATGGGCATTCTCCTGCAGCAACGCGGTGGCTTGGTGGCGGCGGCGGAGCGGCGCGAGTTCGGTCCGGCCGACCTGATCGTTGACGACGCGGCCGATCTACTCGCCGGCCTCGGCGTCGGCAGCACACCGGTGTGGATGAGTCACGGCGATCGCATGGAGCGTTTGCCCTCGGGTTGGCGTGTACTTGCACATAGCGCCAACTCGCCGATCGCCGCCTGCCGCGATGCCGACGGGCGGCTGTTCGGCGTGCAATTCCATCCCGAAGTCGTCCACACCCGCGACGGCCGCAGAATTTTCGAAAACTTCGTCCTGAAGATTTGTCGCGCGCGCGCCGATTGGACGATGGAGAACTTCGTCGCCCGCGAGAGCGCGCGCATCCGCGCGCGCGTCGGCACGTCGGGTGTCGTGTGCGGGCTGAGTGGCGGGGTCGACTCCACCGTGGTTGCCGCGCTGCTGCATCACGCCATCGGCGACCAAGTCAGCTGCCTCTTCGTCGACAATGGCGTGCTGCGGCGCGACGAAGCGAAGCTGGTCATGACGCAGCTGCGCGATCGCTTTCACTTCCGCGTCGAGTGCATTGACGCGTCGGCGCGGTTTGTCGCGCGGCTGGCGGGCATCGAAGATCCGGAGCAGAAGCGGCGCATCATCGGGGCCACGTTCATCGAAGTGTTCGAGGAAGCGGCGCGCGATTTGCGCGACGTGCGCTTCCTCGCGCAAGGGACGCTGTATCCCGACGTGATCGAGTCGGTGTCCTTCAAGGGACCGTCGGCTACCATCAAGAGCCATCACAACGTCGGCGGGCTGCCCGAGCGCATGAAGTTCGAACTCATCGAGCCGCTGCGCGAGTTGTTCAAAGACGAGGTCCGCGAGCTTGGCAAGTTGCTCGGCCTGCCGCCCGAAATTGTAGGCCGGCATCCGTTTCCCGGCCCCGGCTTGGCGATCCGCATCATCGGCGAGGTGACCGCCGCCCGCGTTGCGGTGCTGCAGCACGCCGACGCAATCATGAACGAAGAGGTGCGGGCCGCCGGCCAGTACGACCAGATTTGGCAGTCGTTTTGCGTGCTGTTGCCGGTGAAGACGGTCGGTGTGATGGGGGATGAGCGCACGTACGAGAACGTTCTCGCGCTGCGTGCGGTCACCAGCGTCGACGGGATGACCGCCGACTGGGCGCGCTTGCCGTACGATTTGCTGGCGCGCATCTCCAGCCGCGTCACCAACGAAGTTCGTGGCGTCAATCGGGTGGTCTACGACATCTCGTCGAAGCCGCCGGCGACGATCGAGTGGGAATGAGAAGGGCAAGGGGCTAAGGGGTTGGGGGCTAAGGGGTTGGGGGCTGAGGACCGCCCCGTAACCCCTAGCAGCCAACCGCCTAACACCCTGGTTTTGGGGGAGTGGGGTAGCGGTCATGAGCTTTGTTCATCTACATTTGCACACGCAGTATTCGCTGCTCGATGGCGCGAACAAGATCGAGGCGCTGATTCCGCGCGTGAAAGCGGCGGGGATGCCGGCGGTTGCGATGACCGATCACGGCAACATGTTCGGCGCCGTCGAATTCTACAAGACCGCGGTTGAGGCCGGCGTGAAGCCCATCCTCGGCTGCGAGGTGTACGTCGCGCCCGGAAGTCGACACGACAAACGTCCGGTGCGCGGCGACGATCACGAGAGCGGCGGCAACTATCACCTCATCCTCCTGGCGATGAACCAGGAGGGTTACCGCAACCTCTGCCGTCTGGTGACCCTCGGCTACACCGAAGGCTTCTACTACAAGCCGCGCATCGACAAGGAGTTGCTGCGTGAGTTGAACGGCGGTCTGATCGCGCTGTCGGGCTGTCTCGCCAGCGAAGTGAATCAGGCGATCGCCGCCGGCTCGATGGATCGCGCGCGGCAAGCGCTCGACGAGTATCGCGGCATCTTCGACGATCGCTACTACGTCGAAATCCAGGACAACCGCCTGCCGCAGCAGGACCGCGCCAATGTTGAACTGATCCGACTCGCCAATGAGATGGGCTTGCCCCTGGTCGCCACCAACGATTGCCATTACCTCCAGCCCGAGGATGCGCACGCGCACGAAGTGCTGCTGTGCATCCAGACCGGCAAGACGCTCGACGATCCGACGCGCTGGCGCTTCGAGACCGACCAGTTGTTCGTCAAGACGCCGGAACAGATGTCGTCGGCGTTTCCGCAGTATCCGGAGGCTATCGCTAACAGCGTCGACATCGCGCGCCGCTGCGACCTCGAGCTGACGTTTGGCAAGTATCAGTTTCCGGTCTTCACCACGCCCGATGACGAAAGTCTCGACGCGCATCTCGAACGCGAAGCCCGGCGCGGGCTCGATGCGCGTCTGGATACGCTGCGTACGCAACCCGATTGGTCGGCGGAGCGCGAGGCAACCTATCGCGAACGTTTGGCGATTGAACTCGGCGTCATCCAGAAGATGGGCTTCGCCGGCTACTTCCTTATCGTCGCCGACTTCACCAACTTCGCCAAGGGTGCCGGCATTCCAGTCGGACCCGGCCGCGGCTCGGCCGCCGGAAGCCTGGTGGCATACGCGCTGCGTATCACTGATCTCGATCCGCTGCCGTACAATTTGCTTTTCGAGCGCTTCCTCAACCCCGAACGCAAGTCGATGCCAGACATCGACATGGACTTCTGCTTCGAGCGGCGCGACGAAGTGATTCGCTACGTGCGCGAGAAATACGGCGACGATCGCGTCGCCCAGATCATCACGTTCGGAACATTGAAGGGGAAGGCGGCAATCAAAGACGTCGGCCGTGTGCTCGGCTTCAACTTCAACGAGACCGACAAAATCGCCAAGCTCTATCCCGCCGCCAAGCAGGGCAAGGATTTTCCGCTCGCGCAGGCGCTCGAAATGGAGCCGCGCCTCAAGGCGTTGCGCGAATCCGGCGAGCGCGAGCGTCAGCTGTTCGAACACGCGCTCAAGCTCGAAGGCCTACTGCGCCATTCGTCGAAGCACGCCGCCGGCATCGTCATCGCCGATCGGCCCTTGGTCGAGATGCTGCCGCTCTTCAAGGACAAGGACGGCAACGTCATGACCCAGTTCGGCTGGGAGGAAGTCGACGCGATCGGGTTGATCAAGTTCGACTTCCTCGGACTGAAGACGCTGACGCTGCTGGCCAAGGTCGTCGAGCGCATCCGCAAGGGTCGCGAGGTGAACATCGATCTCGCGACCCTGCCATTCACCGACAAGGCGACTTACAAGTTGATCGCCAAGGGCGACACGGTCGGCATCTTCCAAATGGAATCGGGTGGCATGCGCAACTTGGTCACCCAGCTGCGGCCATCGAACTTCGAAGAGATCATCGCCGTGCTGGCGCTGTTCCGGCCCGGTCCGCTCGACAGCGG
>JBGOUW010000559.1:0-3243 GCA_041477755.1 Binatia bacterium | reverse complement strand
CTGACGTGGCGGTTGCGGACCGGAGCGAGCCTCGATCACGCCGTCTGGTTCCATCATCCGCCACGTTTCGACGATTGGATTCTGTTTGCCACCGAGAGTCCCGTGGCATACGCCGCGCGCGCGTTGCTGCTCGGCGCGATGTACGATCGCAACGGCACGCGCGTGGTGTCGGTCGCCCAAGAAGGTCTGCTCCGAATGTGATGGACACAGGCAGGATGCCTGTGCCACCGATCGTTGCCGGTGATGCCCCAACCATTTGGTGGCACCGGCCCTTCGACTGGGCTCAGGACATGCCTCTGGCCGGTGTTCCGTCTCTTGCCATTGCGGTGTATAGCGCGCACCTATGAGTCACGAACTCGCTACCATTGATGCGACGGCGCAAGCCGACTTGGTTCGGCGTGGCGACGTGAAGCCAATCGAACTGGTCGACGCCGCGATCGCGCGCATCGAGCGGCTCAACCCGCAGCTCAACGCGGTGATCACGACGTTCTTCGACAGGGCGCGCGCGCAGGCCCAGTCGGCCGCACTGCCGGCCGGACCGTTTCGCGGCGTGCCGTTCTTGCTGAAGGATCTCGGTGCGCATTCGGCCGGCGATCCGTATCACGTCGGCATGCGCGGCTTGCGCGAGCTCGGCTGGGTGGAACCGCACGACACCCACCTGGCGGCGAAGTTCCGCGCTGCGGGTTTCATCTTTCTCGGCAAGACCAACACGCCCGAGCTGGGGCTGCTGCCGACCACCGAGCCGCAATCGTACGGCCCGACGCGCAATCCGTGGGATGTGTCGCGCTCGTCGGGCGGTTCGAGCGGCGGCGCCGCGGCGGCGGTCGCTGCCGGCATGGTAGCGGTGGCGCACGCGACCGATGGCGGCGGCTCGATCCGCATTCCGGCGAGTCATTGTGGGTTGGTCGGGCTGAAGCCGTCGCGCGGCCGCAACTCGCTCGGTCCCGACGCCGGCGAACGCTGGGGCGGCTGTTCGGTCGAGAACTCGGTAACGCATTCGGTACGCGATACCGCGGCCATCCTCGACGCCTTGCACGGACTGATGCCTGGCGATCCGTACACCGCGCCGCCGCCTGCGCGTTCGTTTGCGGCCGAGGTTGGTGCCGATCCCGGCCGCTTGCGCATCGGATTGCTGACGCGGGCGCCCAACGGCGTGCCCGTGCACCGCGACTGCGTCGCTGCTGCCGAAGGCGCCGCGCGTCTGCTGGCGTCGCTCGGCCATGCGGTGGAGGATTCGTCTCCCGCTGCGCTGACGGACTCGGAGATCCTGCGGGCATTTGGCACCATGTTGTCCGCGGCGACCGCGCGCGCTCTCGATTTGTGGAGCGAGAAGACCGGCCGCGCAATCGGCCCCGACGGAGTAGAGCCGATGACCTGGGCGTTTGCCGAGATGGGCCGGCAGGTGTCGGCGCGCGACTACCTGCGGGCGGTCCAGTCGGCGCAAGCGCAATCGCGCCGCATCGCGAGTTGGTGGGCGAGCGGCTTCGATCTGCTGCTGACGCCGACCACGGCCGAGCCCGCGCCGCCGCTCGGCAGCTTTACCTCACCGCCCGACAATCCGCTCGCCGGCTTGATGCGGGCGGGCGCGTTCAGCACCTTCACCTCCGCGTTCAACATGACCGGCCAGCCGGCGATCTCGCTGCCGCTGCACTGGACCGAGGCCGGCCTGCCGATCGGCGTGCAATTGGTCGCGGCGTATGCGCGCGAGGATCTGCTCATCCGTGTCGCGGCGCAGCTCGAACGGGCGCAGCCCTGGTGTGCGCGGCGTCCGTCGATCCATGCGTGACAGGGAAAGGAACCGCCCATGGCCAACGATCCGCTGCCGATTGCTTGCGATCTGAACGCCTTCACGATCGAAGAGCGGGGACGCTACCGGGAAGTGGCCGCCGCGGTGCAGCGCGACATTCGCGAAGTGCGCGAGTTGCCCGACGGGTTTGCGCTCCGACTGGATCCGTCCGCGAGTCTGCTGGCCGGTGAGTTCGTGTTGTTCGAACGACGCTGCTGCCCCTTCTTCCGCATCGCGCTCGAATGGGAGCCGGCGGCGGGACCGCTGTGGCTGCGACTGACTGGCGGCGACGGGGTGAAGCAATTCGTGGCTGCGCGGGTGCGCGAGCCTAGTCTTGCCGCACGCTGCCGCTGCTGACCGGCGCGATCAGCAGCGTCGGGACGCCCGACGTGTGGCTGCGCACCGTGGCGACCTCGGTACCTGACTTCTGGCCCGGACGGACGTAGCTGACGTCGATGCCTGCTTGCAGCAACCGCTCGCGGCACGCGGCGAGATCCGCCACCTGGTACGCGATGCCGAAGAAGCGGTCAGGCGCCGTGCGATCGGCCGGCGGCGGCAGGCTGCTGACGAACTCAAGCGTCATGTCGGCGCTGCGGAAGAAGCAGATGCGCAGCGCGCGCGAGGGAAACTCGCGATCGAGCGCGAGCCGCACGCCAAGACGATCGCGCCACAGTGCGATCGCGCGGTCGAGGTCGGGCGTGTTGATGACGACGTGATCGATCGCGTGCACGGCGCTGGCAGGGACTGCGGTGATCGGCGGACTGGCCATTTCCCCAATGCGGACGTCGAGGCCGTTGAACGCGTCGACATCGACAGGCCAGGTCAGCGTGCTCGTCGCCGTCGATACGAAGTGAATCGCATGAACGCCGGGTTCGCCGACTTCCAGTTCGACCGCACCGCGTTCGAGTTGGAAGCGTCGCGTGCCGCTGGCGCCCGTCACCGGTGCGCTGCCGAGCAGTATCGCGTAGTGCTCTGCTGCGCGATCGAGATCATCGACGCCGATGTGAACGCTGTCGAGTTGCATCACTGGAACCGTGGCACGATGTCGCGGCCGTAGAGTTCGATCTGTCCGACCAACTCATCGGGTGGCACGATCGGGAACAGGACGAATTTCGTGCAGCCGGCGGCGACATAGGTGCGAATGACGTCGACGCACTCCTCCGGCGTGCCGATCGCGCTGCGCGTGGCCATCGCGTCGGCGGGCGCGCGAAAGTTCTGCGCGACAAATTCGGCCACTTGGCGAGTGCGATCGCGGTCACGGTTGACGTAGGTGAGCAGCACGACGCCGGCTTCGCCCGGATCGATGGTGCGCCCCAGCGCGGCGCCGGACGCGGTCAGCTGTGTCATGCCCGCGGTGAATTCTGCGGGCGAGCTGAACGACGGGAACCAGCCGTCGCCGTACTTCGCCGTACGTCGCAGGGCGGGGTTGCTGCGGCCACCGATCCAAATGTCGAGCG
>JBGOUW010000039.1:0-16000 GCA_041477755.1 Binatia bacterium | reverse complement strand
GACTCCAGGCAGCCCTTCACGAAGCTCGTCGATCCAAGTTGTCCGACCGCGAAGTTGCAATCACCGCGTGTCTTGCCCACTTCCTCCGAATTCGCGGCCGGTCCCGCGAAGCGATTCCAATCTTGCAGGCTGCGGAAGGAAGAATTGCGCCCGAGCAACAACTAGTGACGCGTCTTCTCGCGCTTTCCTTCGAGGACTTGAAGGACTGGGCCTCGGCTGCCTCAGCGTGGGGACGGCTTATCGCCATCGCCGAGGCTGTTGGCGATCAGAGTGTTCTCGCCGAAGGCCATGCCGCCATTGCCAACATTGAACGAAAGACCAACCTGCCAGTCGCCGCTGCGGAGCTAGCAAAGGCTATCAAGGCGGAGCGGGACCCGACGGGAAGGGCTTTGCTGCTATTGGAACGCGTTCAATTGTTGCTCGAACTGGATCGTGAGCGAGAAGCCGAGCGTATGTTCAAGGAAGCTCGCACGCTTGCCAACCAACACAGCCTCGAAGACGTGCTCATCGATGTTCACTTGGCATTTGGTGATTACTATTGGTCAAAGGGAGAGCGTCGGCGTTTCAAGGCCGTCCAGTGCTACGTTGCAGGGCTGGCTCCGGCCATCACGCGACCCGACGTATTCTCTAAGGTGGGCGCCCACATCTTTACCAAAATCCTTAGCATGAATGGAAACGATCGGCTCCAACAGATTGGAGCGCTGAGAAGGCGCCTCGATAGTTGGCTCGCATCTCAGTTGAAATCCGAAGCGTCCGCCCAAAGAGTCCGAGACACCAATGCGTTATTCTTGTGGCCGGTGATCGTCGCGGAGCGCTTGGCACGACATGACATGAGCCCACTCCATTTTCCGCCCGATCAAGCGCTAGCGATCATCAATCGGGAGATGGCCCGCATCTTCGACAAGAGCTCAGTGAAGTCTGTAAAGATGCCGTGACCCTTGGCCCCATGGGGGCCAACCTACGCCACAGGGTGCCACACGGTGCAACAATGGCTGCGAAATTCGTCAATCATTGTCAAGGTCAAGCGACGCTTCGGGTTCAAGTCCCCGTCCTCGCATTTTCCTTCCTGAGAATTCAGGACGTCAACAACTCCGGATCGGTTTCGCGTGAATGAGAGCGCGGCCGTGAGTTGCTTCCGGCTGATCGTCGCATTCTCACCGGCGCGCCTTGCTCCTCGTCTGCGCGGGGACATCTGTGAGGGGCATGGACTTCCGGGCTTTTGTTTCCAGTCAACCTGCGAAAGCCTGAAGAGCGCGGCGGGATGGGGACTCGTCTCTTGGCCTCACGACCTGTGGCGCCGGTCGGTTGACTTCTACGCGATTCTTTGGACTGAAGGTCCCTGATGAATCTCCGTCGTCATCTTGCCCGGAGTAGTCTCCTCGTGGCTGGGATGATTTTGGCGGCGCCGCACCACGCGTTGGCTCACGCTCGCATGGTGCGCTCGACACCCGCCAAGAACGCGCGACTGTCCCAGCCCCCGAAGCGGGTTGACCTGTGGTTCAACGAACTGCTCGACGACGGATTCAACTCCATCGAGGTGTTCGCGGCGGCCGAATTGACCGCCAAGCAGCGCACCGATCTGAAGCAGAGTAGCGCCACGGTGGACCCGAAGGATCGCACACACCTCATTGTAGACGTCCAACCGCTGCCACCAGGCGAGTACGCCGTGGAGTTTCGCGTGCTGTCGCGTGACGGCCACAGCGCGCCCGGCCGATTCACTTTTCACGTACTCGGATCCAACTAACCCAGCCACGCGACGCACACACCAGCCGAATGGAACACTCCGCGCTCCATGCGCTGCAGCTGATCGGCCTGATCATCGCGCTGGGCGGGGCGTTTCTGATCGTCGCGTTCTTGCGCCCCGCGCTCCGATCGCTGGGACCAAACTCGGCGCGCGACGACTTCAGCCGGCGGCTGCGCGACACCATCGCGCAGTGGGTCGTACGCGGCGCACTGACGGCGGCGATGGCTACGCTCGCCGACCTGTTCGTGCAGGTGGCAGAAGTGCAAGGCAAGACCATCTTCGGCGGGGTCGACCTGGCGTTGGTCGTCCGCTTCGCAACCCAGACCACCGTCGGGCAGTTGAGCGTCGCACGCGCGGCGTTGCTCTTGCTCGCCGCCGGCGCCGGGGGCCTCGCGAGTGAGCGCAAGTGGTCGATCGTCATCGCGCTGGGGATGAGCGCGGTCGTCTGCACCAGCCTGGTCAGCCATGCCGCCGCACAGCCGACCGGCCGGCTGCTGGCGATCGCATCGCAGATCGCACACATCGGTGCAGCGGCTGCGTGGATGGGCGTGCTCGTCCATCTGCTCGCCGTCCGCCCACAGATTCAACGACTCACCGATTCACCCTCGATCGCACTGATCGCGGACATCGTCCGGCGCTTTTCTCCGCTCGCGTTGACGGCGGTGGTTTTGATGTCCGCGTCGGGCGTTTTGGCGGCGGTGCGCTATCTGGCGACGCCCGGTGCGCTGCTGACATCAGCCTACGGGCTTACACTGATCGTCAAGCTGGTATTGCTGACACCCGTGGTCGTCGCCGGCTCGATCAACTTCCGCATCATCCGCCCCGCCCTACTCAAGCTCGCCGCTTCGCCCGTCAGCGCCACGCCAGTGCTGCGTCGATTCGGCAAGATGCTCGAACTCGAAGTGACCGCTGGCCTGCTGGCGATCACCGTGGCCGGCGTCGTGGCTTCGGTCTCGCCGCCCGGAGACGATGGATCGCTGCAACTCACGCCCCTACAAGTCCACGCGCTGCTCTCGCCGGACTTGCCATCGACAGCATTCGTCGATCCGTCGGCTTTTGTGGGGGCACCGACACGCACGGTCGACGACCTGCGCTATTCGGAGTTCACCCACAACTGGTCCGGCGTGTTCGTCATCTTCCTGGGCCTGTTCTGGTTGCTACAGAGTTGGGGGGGATTGATCGGTGCTCGCGCGGCCCGCTGCTGGCCATTGCTGCTGCTCCCGCTCGCTGCGTTCATCGCCGTGTTTGCCGATCCAGACATATGGCTGGTGCGCCAGATCGGATTTTGGGATGTGGTGAGCGATCCGCAGATCCTCGAACACAACTTCGGCGCGCTGTTAGTCTTAACCATGGTCTGGCTCGGCTGGCGCGATCACGGGCGACCGGCGACACAACGACCCCTCGGGTACGCGTTGCCCATCATCATGATCATCGGCAGCGTGCTCCTCCTCGGTCACGCGCACTCCTCCCTGCGCGCCAGCGATGATCTGACCAATCTCATCAACGTCCAGCACGCCATCTTGGGCGCCTTGGGGTTGTTCGCGGGCGCCGTGCGCTGGCTGAGTCTGCGCGGCCTGATCCCGCAGCGGAGCGCCAGGCTCGTCTGGCCAGCGCTCGTCATCGGCTTGGGCCTGTTCATGGCCTTCTGCTATCGTGAAGTGGTTTGAAGTGACCTTCGTCAGCTGAATGCCTGATCGGACTCAGTGCATTCAGTCGCCTCACCGCACGATAAGAGACACAGAGATCATCGGCGTCGGCGCCGCGGGGGCAGAACGATGGCACGTCCAAGTCGAGGTCATTCTCCTTTTCAACTGGCGTCGCGGATGCTACCGACCGACGCGTTCTTCTGGTACGCGGAGGCGGCTACACCGCATCTCCGTCCTTTGGTGGCGGGGATCTTCGCGCTCGACCGCGCACCCGACCGGCGCCGCTTCCGCGCCGCGATGGAGCGGCTGGTTGCCCACGTGCCGCGCTTGCATCAACGCGTCGTCGAAGCGCTTACCATCGGATTTCCCGAGTGGGTCGACGATCCGGCGTTCGACCTCGACTATCATCTGCGTTCGATCATCCTGCCACCGCCCGCCAACCAGCGTCACCTGTTCGACTTCGCGGGGGCGGTGTTCGCCACCCCGCTCGACCACCTGCGCCCGCTGTGGGAAGCCTACCTCATCGAGGGCCTCGAACATGACCGCGCCGCCTTGTTCATCAAGATGCATCACTCGGTGATGGATGGGGCGGGCGCCGTCGCGCTGTTCGACGCGATGACGCAAGCTGGGCGCAGCGATCCGATTCGCGTGCCCCGCCGCACCGAGCCGCCACCAACGTCAAGCGTGCGTCCGTCGCAGCTCGCGCGCCAGATCCGCGCCGTTGTCCGGGCGGCGACCGCCGTGGTTGGCGCCGCCTCCCGCACCGTCGTGCGCACGTTGAACGATCCGCTGCCAGCGATCGATGAGATGATCCGCACCGCCGGCCGTGTTGGCGATCTGCTGCGCGACATGACGGCGCCCCCGCTCGCGGATCCACTCGCGGCACGCTGCACCGGCATCGGCCGGCGGCTGGACGGCACCACGTTCTCGCTGCCGCGCCTGCGGCGAATCAAGGACGCACTCGGCGGCACGCTCAACGACCTCGTGCTGACAGCGGTGGCCGGCGCACTTGGACGCTACCACCGCGACCACGGCATTCGCATGGAAGAAGTGGCGTGCGTAGTGCCGATGAGTCTGCGGCAAGATCACGAGAGCCACACGTTGGGCAATCGCGTCGGGGCGTTCAACGTGATGCTGCCGGTGGGTCTGCGCAATCCCTTGGCCCGGCTCACACGGATTCGCGAGCAGACCAAAATTTCCAAAGGCAACGGTAAGGGCGCTTCGTATCAAGCGTTGATGCAAGCCATTGCGCTGGTGCCGGCGGCGGGGTTCCGCTTCTTGGCGCGGCAAGCGAGCGGCCGCATTCATCTCATCTGCTCCAACGTCCCCGGGCCGTCCGTGCAGCGGTACCTTGCCGGAGCGAAGATCGACGGTGTGTACGCATTCGCCCCGGTCATGCTGGGCACGCCCGTTTCGATCGCGTTGGTCTCGTACGGGGATTCCGTCGGTGTCGGCATCGACGCCGATCCCGCCGCGATTCCTGATCCGGAACGGATCCGCCAGCATCTCGAAGCCGAACTCGACGAGATCGAGCGCCGTGTTACGCCGCGCGCACGGCCGACTGGGCCCGCGCTGCAACTGGTCGATAGCCGCGCTCGTCGCCCGCCGCGGCGCAAGCAAAACGCCGGCGGCGTGACTGCCTCATCGTCGGGGTACGAGGAACCGATGGCCGCAATGGCGGCCGACAATACTCCCTGAGGAAAGGAGGGCCACATCATGACAGGCCTCGATGCACTTTTGGTTGTCGCCGCGATCTTCGCACTAGGAACATTCTACGTAATGGTTCCGATCGCGGCCGACGTGTACCGGCGGTTCCGCGGCACCAGGGTGGTCACCTGCCCCGAGAACCAGCGCCCCGCCGCGGTCGAAGTCGACGCCCGCCACGCGGCACTCACGACCGTTGCCGGCCGCGCCGACATCAAGCTAGCGCAATGTTCGCGCTGGCCCGAGCGGCACGACTGCGGTCAGGAGTGTCTGCGGCAGATCGAGGAGGCGCCGGAGGAATGTCTCGTACGCACGATGCTAGCGAAGTTTTACGCCGGCAAGCAGTGTGTGCTGTGCGGCGCGAGTTTCGACGGCATTGAGTCGTGGGGACACCACACCGGTCTGATGGCGCCGGGCGGGCTGACCTCGGAGTGGAGAGAGATCGCCGGCGAGCAGCTGCCCGACGTGCTCCAGTCTCACCAACCGGTATGCTGGAACTGCCACGTCGCGGAGACCTTTCGCCGCCAGCATAGTGATCTCGTGATTGATCGACCGGCGCAGAGCGCTGCGCACTAGCATCCGCGCCGCCGAAGCGGCAAAGCGCAGGTGATTACACGCCTCCGTCAGCGGTAGCGCGGCATGACGTCGGACGCGAACCGCTCGAAGACGTCGAAGTTGTACGGCGACAACGTCACGACGAAGTGCGTAACGCCGACGGCGATGAACGCGTCGATCTGCCGGCACACGTCATCCGCACTCCCGAGCAGCATCCAGCGACGTGCTTCGGCTTCGCTGAGACCCTGGTACATCGCGTAGCCCTGAATCAGTGGCGCGGCGGTTGCGAGATCATCGGTGATCGCGGTCGGCACCAGGATCGCCTTCTCGATCGCGTCGCAATCGCGTTGCGCGGTGTCGCAGTAGCCGCGCAGAATTTTGATCTTGCGCTGATAGACCTCGGGTGAGCCGAACGAACTCCAGGCATTCGCGTGTTTCGCCACAATCGGCAGCAGGCGCTTCTCGCCCGCGCCGGCGATGGTGATCGGCGGGTGCGGCTGCTGCACCGGTTTCGGTTCGGAAATCGCCCCATTCAGTTGGTAGTGCGTGCCCGCGAACGTCGCCTGCTGCTCGCGCCACAGCGCACGCATAACCGTAAGCGCCTCGTCGAGCCGCTCGCAGCGCTCGCGCGCCGAGCCGAAGCGCAGGCCGAACATCGCGTGCTCCGGCTCATACCAGCCCGCGCCGATCCCAAATTCCAACCGTCCGCCGCTGATCACGTCGAGCGTGGTGACGATCTTCGCCAGAATCGCCGGGTGGCGGTAGGTGTTCCCGGTGACCAATGCGCCGATGCGAATCCGTTTCGTGTGAACCGCCAATGCCGCCAAGCAGCTCCAGGCTTCGAGGCACGGATCGAACGGGTCCATCATGACCGCGACGAAGTGATCGTAGGTCCACGCCGTGTCGTAGCCGAGCACTTCGGCGCGCTGCCAGATGCGGACGATCTCGTCCCACGCGGCGAACTGCTGGCCCGTCTGAATCCCAAAGCGCACGCGCGTCGCCGTCATCACCTCACCTCCGATTCGAGCTCAGTTTCAATCCAGGTGCTGATGGCCGGAAACACCTCATCCGGTGCGCGCGACCCGAAGATGAGATCGACGTGACCGTAGTCGGCGGTGACGCCCGGGCCGGCGGCGAACTCGCGGTAGCGCTTGGCCGGCGAGCCGATGCGATCGTAGGCCAGCCCCACGATCTCCGGCGTCGCGAGCTGGTCGGCGGCGCCGGCGATGATAAACGCCGGCGTGGTGATCCGGTGCAGGTTCGCGCGGTAGTCGACACAGCCGTCGGCAGAGCGAAACGCGCCGGTCAGCGACCAGCGCACGAACTGCTGCAGCTTGCGGCGCGGGACATTGCAGATGAATTGCCGAAGCGCGCGGCCGAAGGCGGCATGGTCGAGATTGTGCGGGTTCATGCCGACCTGCGCCGCCCGCGAGGAATTTCCCACGAGCGACCACAGCGCGACGAGAATGTTGTGCTGCGGCAAGCGCGCGGGAAACGGCAGCAACAGCAGAAACTCGCCGAGCCGCTGCGCCATCCATGAGGCGATCGGCGGGAACGCAACCGGTGACGCCATCGCGACGAAACCCGCGACCGATTCAGTCAGCGCGGCGTTCTCGCCCAACGCGGCATACATCACCATGCCACCCATACTGTGGCCGATCCACACCGGCGGGCGCCCCGCGCAACGCCCCCGCACATGCGCAATTGCCGCGGGCACATCGAACCGTACCAAGTCGTCAAACGTCCAACTGCGATTCCTCGAAGAGCCGCCGGCGGGCTCGCTGTAGCCACGGCCGCGCAGCTCGAGCACCCAGGTGTCGAAGCCGCGTCGCGCCAGGAAGCGCGCGAGCGAGTAGCGCTCGTCGAAATCGAGGAAGTAGCGATTGCACGCGTAGCCGGCGCAGAGAATCACCGGCGGCAGATCGCTACGTGCGCTGCGGTAGCGGTGCAGCGCAAGATCCCAGTCGTCGGCCGTGCGGACGAACTCGACGCTGGGCCGTTCACTGCGGGTGTGCGCGTCCATTGCGATACTCGCTGAAGATGAGGCCGCGCCGGCGCGCCACCGTGTCGGCGATCAGCCGTTGAATGCGCCGGCGCACCATCTCGTTCAATTGATCCACTCGTGCTTGATCTTGCGCGTCCGCAGGCGTGCCCGGCAACATGATCGGCTTGCCAAAACGGATGTAAAGCCGCACCGGCAGCGGCACAGGGAACAGCAGGAGCGGAAAGAACGGCATGCCAAAGACCGGCCCGAGCCCGGGAACACTGCCGAGCATGACGTGCGCTTCCTCGGCGCCGACCACGGCGAGTGGCACGATCGGTGTGCGTGTGCGCAGCGCCAGCTTGAGGTACCCGCCGCGCCCGGGCGCGAAGCCACGATGCGGCAGCACTTGGTAGCGCTGCGTCAGGTAAGATCGTTCCATGTCCTTGGCGCCACCGGGGAACACAAGCACCATATGGCCCGCGCGCAACAACCCCGCAACCACATCGGGGCGACCCACTACTGCCCCTTGCTGGCGCAAGAAGTTCTCGACCACGCCAATGCGGCCGAAGAGATTGTCACCGATGGCACGCGAGAAGCGTCCGGTCGCCTCATGAATCGCAACCAGCGTACACGCCGCGTCGTACGGCACCACGCCGGAGTGGCAACCGACGATGAGCGCGCGGCCACGCGGCAAATGCTCCGTGCCAATGACTTGCGGCCGGAAGTATGGCCACAACACGGCGCGCACGTATCCGAGCCAGCGCTCCGCGGTTGTCGGATCGAAGCCGAGCGGATCGGGGCGGCGCGGATGCCGTGACCTGGGGCTGGCGGCGAGGCGTTTGTCAGCAACGTTCATAGGCCTCATCCCGGAAGCGGACTCGCATTTGTCAGCCTCTCCTCCTATCCTGGCCGCGCGACGACGGAGCCACGCCCTTCCTACCGTTCGGTAGGGTGATATCGAATGTCGATTCGCAGGAAAAGAGATGACCTCCGTCAGTCCGACAGACGCTCGATTGACTGCCCGGGAGTGGACCGCGGTCGGGTTGCTCCTCGCGCTCGGGGCTGCGCTACGGTTGTGGCAGTATGCGGCGGACACGTCGTTGTGGCTTGATGAGCTGGCGGTAGCGCGTAACGTCATCAATCGCTCGCTGCCGGAACTGCTCTTGACGCCGCTCGATTTCGACCAAGTCGCACCACGCGGGTTCCTCTTCGTCGAGAAACTCGTCGTGTGGATTTTCGGCGACAGCGATTTAGCACTCCGACTTTTCCCGCTGCTGTGTGGGCTCAGCGCGCTGGGGTTGTTTTGGGCGATCGCGCGACGAACGCTGCAGAGCGCAGCGCAGATTCTCGCACTCGCGTTGTTCGCATGCGGGATTCCCTTCATCCTCTTAGGTTCCCAGGTGAAGCAATACGCGGTCGATCTAGCTGTCGCGCTGCTCCTCATCCGGCTTACGTTGCCGCTCAGCGAAGCCGGTGGCTCATGGCGGCGCGGCATCGCGCTCGGCGCGGTTGGCGTGTTGGCAGTCTGGTTCTCTCATGCCGCAGTCCTAGTTCTTGCGGGACTCGGCGCGAGCCTGCTCGTGCTCGCTTGGTATGAACGACGGCCGCTCGGCGCGCTGCGCTGGACGCTCGTGCTGTGGTTCGCCGGTTGCGCGGGCGCGACAATGGTGAGCTTCGCCGCCACCACGCCCGCAATGCGCGACTATTTGCGCCGATTCTGGGCGCAGGGATTTCTGCCGCTGCCACCGTGGCCGCTACCGGCACTGCGCTGGCTGTGGGGACGCTATCGCGACCTGCTCGGAACGGGTGGCCTTCGCTATCCCTGGCCTGGACTCTACGCACTGCTCTCCTTGGCTGGGTTGGGCATGATCTGGCAGAGAGATCGGCGCGCGGCGACGCTCCTCATCGGGCCGATGATTGCGACGCTGATGGCATCGGCGGTGCAGCAGTATCCGTTCGGGGGGCGACTCGCTAACTTCTTCCTCCCAGTGTTGCTGCTCGGGATTGCCGAGGCCACGTGGTGGCTGGCGCGGCGGATTCCGTCTCGTTTGTGCACGGTGCGCGCGCTCACGCTGTCCGGCGCGGTGGCGCTCCCGGTGTGGGCCATCGCCACGAACCCACCCGTCTATCGCATCGAGGAGATGAAGCCGCTGCTCGCCGCGGTGCGCGCGCGATGGACGCCCGGCGATGTCGTCTACGTCTCCTACGGCGCCGCCCACGCCATGCGCTTCTACGGGCCGCTCTACGGATTCACACACGACGACTATGTGCTCGGCGGCTGCCACCGCCAACACCGCGAGAACTACCCGCGCGAGATCGATCGTTTTCGAGGGCAGCCGCGGGTATGGATCGTGTTCTCACACTTGCTCGGGCGATTCGATGAGCTCACACCAATCGTCAACCATCTCGACAGCATCGGCCGGCGCCTCGATCATATCGCCGTCGCCTCGCAGCTCAGCGGCCACGCGCCCACCGTCCAGGCGTATCTCTATGACTTGAGCGGCAGCCCGCGAATCGAACCCCACGCAGTCGACCCACCCGACTGCCACGGTGGACCCGAGGCCACCGCTGAAGGACGCCCCGGCCTGCGATAGCGCCACTCGGGAACGCCCGCTGTTGGGACGCTACGTGCGCCCGAACGCGTTCCGTACCTTGCGCTCGACAAGCCCCGGGCTTTCCTGCTACCCGAAGACCCCACAGCAGATGACCCAATGGCGCGCCCTCAACCCATTCGCACTCGACCCGGCCACAAACACGGCGAGTTGGTCATTGTGTTGCCCGCCGGCTGGGAGCTCCGCTTGCGGCGCGTACTCAAGCAGGTCCACAGCGACACGCTGCCCGACCCGCGCGAGAAGGGTCTGACCCCCGCACAGCGCGATACCCGCGTGCGAGCGCGACGCCAACAGATGCGCCGCGCCATCTGTCAGTTCGTCAGCGATTTGATCACCGCCGACATTGTCGGCAAGGAAGTCGCCTTCTCCACCCGCAGCCGCTTCGGCGCGCGCCGCGCATCATTGCGCGAACAGGTACAGGCGCTGATTCGCGAAGCCGCAGACCGCTGACGCGTCAGCGCGACCGCGCTACTTTCGAAACTCCGCCAGGAACTGCAGCAGCGCCGCATTCACTTCCGCGGGCTTCTCCTGCTGCGTCCAGTGTCCCGATTCATTCACGAGCACCGTCTGACGCAGGTTCGGCACCCACATCTCCATGCCCGCGGCCATCTCCGGTCGCAGCACGGGATCGAGCTCGGCGGTGATCATCAACGCCGGCTGCGTGACCTTGGCGCCAATGAGATACGCCGTGGTCTCCCAGTTGCGCTCGAAGTTGCGGTACCAGTTGAGTCCGCCGCGAAAGCCGGTCTTGGTGAACGCCGCGGCGAAGACCTCGAAGTCGGCCGCGGTGAGGAAGTCCCCCGGCGGATTGTCGGGCAACCGGTCGAGCAGACCACCGTCGGCCGGACCGAACACACCAGGCGAGAGGTCGCGCACCAGTTCCATCGCCGCGCGGTTCGGCCCCTGGTAGAGGCCGCGCAAGGTCCGCCGCGGGTCGCGATCGAGCTCGGCTTCGGCGACGCCGGGCTCTTGGAAATAGAGGACATAGTGAAAGCCACCCTGCGCCGCGGCGCGCATCATCGCCAACGGGTTCATCGGCAAGCGCGGGAAGAAAGGAGTGTTGATGCCGACGACGCCGGCGACTCGATGCGGAGCGAGCAGCGCCATCTGCCATACCACCAGCCCGCCCCAGTCGTGTTCGACAATCACCGCCTTTTCGATCTCAAGCGCGTCCAGCAGGCCGGTGAGATCGCCAACCAGGTGATGAATGGAGTACGTCTCGATCGCGGCGGGCGCATCGGTCTCCCCGAAGCCACGTTGGTCAGGGGCAATCGCGCGAAAGCCGGCGGCGGCAACCGCACGAATCTGATGCCGCCACGAGTACCAGAGTTCTGGGAAGCCATGACACAACAGCACCGGGAATCCGTTGCCGGCATCGACCGCATGCATCCGAATCCCGTTGGTCTCGAGGTACCGGTGCGTCAGTTCACTCATGCGGGCTCCTGGGCGCCAGCCAGCGGCCAGCGCTGGAGCGATGGGGTGATTTGCTGAAACGAGGCCTCGATCGGCTCAGCGACGCGCCACGCGGCGTCGCGCCAGCAGCAGGGCCGCGGGAAGCACCCAGAGTAGTACGCCACCCGCATCGCTCGGATGAATCACGCAACCACCCCCTTGAGTGTCGATCGTGACCTTGACCGGCGTGGTCGGCGCGGGCGAAGGCGTCGGCGCAGCCACAACCCGCACGACGCCGGCCTTGAGCGCACTCACAGTCGCCAGGTTGTGCGCACCATCCGAGGCGCGTACGACCACCGGCGAGATCATCAGATCCCCCAGTGGGCTGCGCGCGGGAATCCGAAACGAGATGGTCATGAGCGTGCCTGCGGGGAGGGTCTCCTCGTCCTCAGCGGCAGAGGCAATCTCCAGATCGAGCATACGATTGGCACCGGCGGTGCCCGGATTGAACACTGACACCGCGAATGGCTCCAACAGCGGGTCGTTGAAGGGATTGAATACGATCGCGTCCGGAACACCGTCGCCGTCGCTGTCGGTCGGATCGAAATTCAATTGCGGGAAATCCAACACCGCGTCGAGTACCGCCACTTCATCGGGGCCAAACGGCCGACCATCGGAAACGCTCGGTTGGAAGTCGACGCTCACGACGACGGTGTCGCCTGGCTGGCCGCGATCGTTGCCAACGAGGAAGCCCACGCCCAGAGTCGGCGTCTTGGTAGGCGTGGGGGTCGTGGTCGGGGTCTGCGTGACGGTTCGGGTGGCAGTGCGCGTGGGTGGTGTACCGGCCGGCGTACCGGTGTCGTGCGGTTTGAGCGTGGGCGTCATCGAGCCAGTGAGCACGGGCGTGCCCGATGTCGGCGTCGGCGACACCGCCGGCGTGTTGCTGTTCTCCGGCGTCGGCGTTACGAGCAGCAGCGGTATTGCTCGCTGGTCAGCAAAGACCGTAAACGTGCGAGTCAGCCCGCGGCAGTGAAAGTAGTCGAACTCGAACTCGTACTCACCCGCGGAGGGAAAGTTCACCACCACGGTGCTTTTGCGAGGTCCCGTTGAGGAGTTGAAGGCACCCATGACTGGCAGACCGCCCGCGGTGAGCCCACTAGGAGGCGCGCCAACCAGTGGCCCCGAGACCCGTTGCACATCTTGATCCATCCCAAACACGAAGCCGTCGTCGTGATAGATGTCGAAGAAGACTTGCTGCGAGCCGGAAACGAAGAACGTGCCCGTAAACTTCGCCAAGAAGAACTGAAAGGCGACGCCCACCTGGATGTGACTATCGCCCGCCACTGTGGCGGCCAGGAACGAGCCGTCTGGCTTGGTGAGAATGTTGGTCAATGCTTCCGTCGACGGGCTGACCGGCGAGAGCGGTATGAGCCCCGAAGGTGGATTGAAATTGAGCGATCCGAACTGTTGAGTAACCACCGGTAGAGCACCGCCGGTATTGTAGGTACATGTGCGGGCAGAGCCGATGACGAACTCGCCATCAACCGGCGATACCGACACCTCGGCCAGCAGCCGCGACGCCAACAGCATCGTCCCGATCCCTACGGCAAGGGCCGTCCGGACGAGCCGTGCCCCTCCCTCACCCACGCGGGCGCCAGTCGTCAGCTCCAACCATCTCATGACCTACGCTTCTAGCACGACCGTTCACACTTTCGTCAAGGAGAATCCACACCCGAAGCGGATGAACCGCGGGGCCGGTTTCCCTTTGGCTTGACAGGGTCGCGGCTTTCCCGCTCAGATACCCGGCGCTGAAGGAGCCAGCATGGCGTTCACCGACATCGTCTACGAAACACGCGCGGGCGTCGCCTGGATTTCCATCAATCGACCGGAAGTGCGCAACGCATTCCGCGCCCGCACGGTCGATGAATTGGTCGCCGCCTTTCGTCAGGCCTGGGCGGATCCCGATCTCGGCGTCGTCGTGCTCACCGGTGCAGGCGACAAGGCATTCTGCAGCGGCGGCGACCAAAAGGAGCGAGGAGATACCGGCTACGGCCAAGGCGCCGCCGGCATCGGGCAAGGCGCCACAGGCATCGGGATGGACGTGGCCTCGCTGCACAACGTGATCCGCAGCATCCCGAAGCCGGTGATCGCGATGGTCAACGGCTTCGCCATCGGGGGGGGGCACGTGCTCCACGTGTTGTGCGATCTGACGATCGCCGCCGACACTGCCGTCTTCGGCCAAACCGGACCGCGCGTGGGTAGCGTCGATCCCGGATTCGGCACCGCCTACCTGGCCCGCATCGTCGGGGAGAAGAAGGCGCGAGAGATCTGGTATCTGTGCCGCCAGTACAGCGCGCAGGAAGCATTGCAGATGGGGCTGGTGAACAAAGTGGTGCCCGCCCCCGAGTTGCGCGCTGAGGTGGAGCGCTGGTGCGCCGAGTTGCTGGAGAAGAGCCCGACCGCGCTCAAGCTGGCGAAGTTCTCCTTTAACGCCGACACCGACCACATCCACGGCATCACCGAGATGGGCTTCAGCGCCCTCGAACTCTACTACCAGACCGACGAAGCGATGGAGGGGCGCAACGCCTTTCTCGAAAAGCGTACGCCGAACTTTCGCGCCGCGCTGCGGCGCCGCCGCCCCCATGACCGGGGCTAAAAGACCCCGCCGATTCCGCTGCCTCAGCGCGCCACATTTTGTTTGCGATCCGCGGGGCGGCAGTGCTAAGAAGCGTCGCGCTGGTTGATTGTGTCAGCTGCAACGTACAGTTTGTTCCGCGGCCGCAACGCCCGCTGTTCCCCGCGACGTCTCGCGCCTCGGATGACCGATCCTGTTGGTGCCGCGGCTGGGCCACTGGGCCTCCCCGCGCGCGGCGTCGATGACCTCACCGCACCTCGATCGATGGCGTGAAAGAAAGGAAGAGGCTATGGGGAGAAGGTTGCACATCGGGAATTTGTCGTACACCGCAACGGAGGAGGACCTGCGGCAGGCGTTTTCGACCGTAGGCACCTGCGAATCGGTCGCGGTGATCATGGATCGCAACACCGGACAGTCGCGCGGCTTCGGCTTCGTCGAAATGGGTTCCGATGAAGAGGCCCAGCGCGCCGTCGAGCAGCTCGACGGCCGCGACATCAAAGGGAGGCCGATCAAGGTGAGCGAAGCGCGTGAACGCGACCCGGGTGCCGGCCGTGGCGGGCCGCGCCACTAACGTTCCCACCGGGCCGGCCCACCGACACGCCGGCCTCGACTCCGGGTAGCGCTACTGCTATGTAGCGCGGTGTTTTTTGGCAGCCCCCAGCATGCTGTCAGGCGGTGCGCCTGAGGCTGCAAGCTGGACACCGTTACGCGCAGTGTGGTGAGGAGTGGTTTCCGATCGCGCGTGTTTGCCCTGCGGCGGCGCGATTCGTTTTCGGACACGAGAGCGCGGGCAACGACCGAAGCAATTGAATCCGGCACCCGTCACAACCCGGTGCCGCAAGGGAGGATGGAACGATATGGTAGAATCCAGCGAGCTGCGTGAAGACGCACCGTCGCACAGTCATCGAGGCAACGACGCCTCTCACTCGCCGGTGCGCCGCTCGCAGGCGCTCACCGTGGTCGTCGACGATCGCGGTGTCGAGTCGGCTCTACGAACCTTCAAAAAACTGGTGATGCGCGAGGGCCTACTCAAGGATCTCAAGCGGCACGAACACTACGAGAAGCCCGGCGATCGCAAACGCCGCAAGACCCGCGAAGCGATTCGGCGCCGCCGTCGACAAGCTGCCCGCGTGTTGCGCGTACGCGGCCCGGCCTCCTAAGGAGGAGCCAACAGCGTGGCGAAGGACGATCTGATTCAGTTCCAAGGCACCGTGATGGAATCGCTGGCCGGGGGCCAGTTTCGCGTGCAGGGCGAGAAGGGCCGCCAATTCACCGCTCGCATCAGCGGTCGCTTGCGGCGATTCCACATCAAGGTGATCCCCGGCGACCGCGTCACCGTCGCCGTCTCTCCCTACGACCCGACGCACGGCTTCATCGTGCATCGCGGCTAAGGCGCCTCCTCTCCACACCTACGAGGACAACGGACCGGGCGCGGGAAGCTTCCGCGTCAGACGGCCACGTGTACCCCGTCCGCATCTACCTTCACCTCGTATCGATCCACGGCAGCGTCGGGGTCGTCGGGCGACACGCCGGTGGTCACATCGTACGTCCACCCGTGCCACGGGCAGGCCACGATGCAGCCGTCCAACTCGCCGTCGCCGAGCGGCCCGCCGCGGTGCTTGCACGTGTCATCGATCGCATAGAATGCGCCGTCGCAATTGAAGACCGCCACCTTCTTTCCATTCACCTCGAAGGTCCGCCCCTGCCCCGCCGGGATGTCAGCGGGAG
>JBGOUW010000371.1:0-5163 GCA_041477755.1 Binatia bacterium | reverse complement strand
GTCCTTGGAGAACGCGGTCAGCTCGTAGTTGGTCACCCGACCCTCGCGCAGCACCAGCTTGATGCCTTCCTCGGCGCGTTGCGAATCGGTGAAGTAGTTCTTGAACGGCGAGCCGATCAGCTCGTCGCGGCTGTAGCCGGTCAGCGCCTCCATCTGCTGGTTGACGTCGCTGATGAGGCCGAGCGGGTCGGTGGTCATCAGCGCGTCGATGTTCGATTCGATCAGCGAGCGGGTGTAGAACTGCGTCGCCTGCAATTCTTCGGTAAGGCGGATTTCGTCCGAGATGTCTTTCGAGATCAGCAGGAAGCCGATGGGACGACCGGAGGAATCGCGCCGCGGCGTGATGACGACGCGCGCGGTGAAGCGCTGGCCGTTCTTGCGCTGGCGCTGCAGCGAGCCCTCCCACTTGCCCTCGCGCAGTGCGGTGGCCATGATCTCGCGCGCCTTGCCCGACTGCACGTCCTCCGGCACGTGAAGGATGGCCGAGTTGGCGCGACCGACGACTTCTTCGGGCTCGTAGCCGTACAAGCGGCGCGCGCCTTCGTTCCACAGCAAAATCTTGCCGTCGAGGTCCTTGCCGATGACCGAGTACTCGGTCGAGGATTCGAGGATGTTGCCGATGAAGTCGACCGCTTCCTGCGCGCTGCCGACGATCGCGCTGTCGAACAGCTTGGTCTTGCGGATCTCCTCGGTGAAGCGCAGCTCGTTCGAGATGTCCTTCGAAATCAGCAGAAAGCCGACGGGCTGGCCGTTCGCATCGCGGCGCGGCGTGATGACGACGCGCGCGGTGATGCGACGCCGGTCCTTGCGCACCCGGCCGAGGACGCCTTCCCATTTGCCGTCGCGCAGCGCCGCTTCCATGATCTGCCGCGGCGTGCCCATCGCGATGTCCTCGGGCGTGTGCAGAATCTCGGAATTGGCCTTGCCAACCACTTCATCGGCGCTGTAGCCGTACATGCGGTGCGCGCCTTCATTCCACAGCATGATCCGGCCATCGAGATCTTTGCCGATGATCGAGTATTCCGTGGAGGACTCGAGCACATTGGCGACGAAGTCCAGCGCGTCCTGTGCTTCCCCGATGACAGTGGGATCGAACAGAGAGCGATCCATAACCACCTCTCCGTCCTCAAGCGTACGTGCGTGCTCACGTGTACGTCTGTACGTGTGCGGACAACTGACACCAGCAGTCTGGCACCGATGGTGAGGCTGTACAATGGATCTTCTCTTTATTCTTTCTGTGCAGGAGATTACGTTCGCAGCTGGAACGTCAACTGAATTCTACGCTTCAGGCGATGCAGTGATGCAGGATGTTCTTGTCAACTGTCGCCAGCTGCTTGGTTACCCGAGCACGTCGGTGAAAACGCGCAGGGCGTTGCCGCCGAGGACTTTGCGGACGGTCTGCGGCCGATGACCGCGGGCGAGTAAACCGGCGGTCAGATGCGGCAACATGGTCACATCTTCCAAGCCCGCCGCGGGCATGATGAAGCCGTCGTAGTCGCTGCCGATGCCGACGACATCTTCACCACCGACGTAGATCGC
This sequence comes from Binatia bacterium, assembly GCA_041477755.1. Lineage (GTDB taxonomy): Bacteria > Desulfobacterota > Binatia > HRBIN30 > JACQVA1 > JACOST01. The sequence continues at coordinate 3,624 of JBGOUW010000371.1, read as the reverse complement.
ATGGTCGAAGTGATCGAGCACGCGGTCGAGGTTGGCATCGTGGTCGGCCACGAAGCTGCTCTCGAAAACCATTCCGATCACGCCGCCGCGCTCGGCGACCGCTCGAATCTGCTCGTCGGTGAGATTGCGCCGGTGCGGACACACCGCGCGGCAGCCGGCATGGCTCACCATGAACGGCCGCTGCATCACCGTGAGTGCATCGGCAAATCCCGCGTCGTTCACGTGCGCGAGGTCGACCAGCATTTTGAGCCGCTCCATTTCACCGATCAGGTCGCGACCGAAGTCAGTCAAGCCGCGGCCATCGAATTCGGGCATGGTCATCGGATACGCGGCTTCGGTGGCTTGAAAATGGACCAGGCCGATCGAGCGCAGCCCGCGCTCGTGGGCCGTGCGCACGTGGTCGAGCGAGCCTTCGATGCCGTGCGTGCCTTCGAGACAGGGCAGGCCGGCGATCTTGCCCGCCGCGCGCGCCGCGCGAATCTCCGTGCCGTTGCCGACGACGACAAACCGGTCCGGATAGCGTCGCGCGGTCTCGTGCATGAGATCGAGCGTCGCCAGCACGGCCTCGATCCCCCGCTGGCGTTCGAACCACGCCAGCATCTTCAGCGGGAGCATCAGCTCGGGGCGGACTTCGCGCGGATTGACGACGATACCGAAGCCGACCGCGCCAACGCCGCCTTTGGCTAGGCGAGGCAAGTCCGCGTGCCACGCAAACGGCGCCGACGGCAACCGATTCTCGTGGCCTCGTCCCATGTCGTAGCCGAACAACCTGGCCCACAAGAACGAGTCGACGTGGAGATCGACCACTAGCGAGTCGTGATGCAGCGCGAGCGCATCCGCCGACACTGGCGCCGCCGGCGCGCGTTGGCTGCAGCCGAAAGCCAACGCCCCGGCGGTCAACGCGCTTCGTTGCAGCAACTCGCGGCGATTGAGCATGTGGGGCAGTAGGCAGACGGCAGTAGGCAGTAGGCAGAGGGGAGAAGGAAGAGGGCAGTAGGCAGCGCGTACGCGCATCACCGTCCGTCACTGCCTACTGCATACTGCCCTCTGCCTACTGTTCTTGAGCCAGGACGCGCAGCGTTTCCACTTGCATCGTGGCGCAGATCATCGTCGTCACGCTCGACTCGCGCCACGCCGCCAGACGATCGCGGATGCGTTCCTTCGGGCCGACCAGCGACACCTCATCGGCGAGTGCGTCGGGCACTGCGGCGGTGGCTTCGTTCTTCTTGCCATCGAGGTAGAGGTCTTGGATCGTCTTTGCCGCCGCCTCGAACCCGTAACGGCAGGCGAGGTCGTTGTAGAAATTCTTGCCGCGCGCGCCCATGCCGCCGATGTAGAGCGCCAGTATCGGCTTGATGAAGTTGAGGCACGCGGCAACGTCGTCGCCGAGAATCACCGTGGGGCCGGCGGCGATGTCGAAGGTCTGGAGGCCTTTGCCGCCGCCGGCTTTCTTGAACCCAGCGTGCAAGGCATCGCGATAGACCTTCTCGGCGCGATACGGCGAGTAGAAGATCGGCAGCCAGCCATCGGCGATCTCGGCCACTTGCTCGACGCTCTTGAGCCCCGTGGCGGCGACGTAGATCGGAATCTGGCGGCCATGCAGGATACTCTTGAGCGGCTTCCCAAGTCCGCTCGCGCCCGCGCCGCGATACGGGATCTGGTAGTGCTCGCCGCTGTGTTCGAGCGGCTGCTCGCGCGCCCAGATCGCGCGTAGGATCTCGATGTACTCGCGCGTCCGTTTGAGCGGCTTGCCGTAGGGCACGCCGTGCCAGCCTTCGACCACTTGCGGTCCGGAGACGCCAAGACCGAGCAGGAAGCGACCGCCGGAAAGCTGATCGAGCGTGGTCGCGGTCATCGCCGTCATCGCCGGAGTACGGGCGGGCATCTGCATGATGCCGGTGCCGACTTTGATCTGCTTGGTCTGCGCCGCGATCCAGGTTGCAGGCGTGACCGCATCGGAGCCGTAGGCTTCGGCGGTCCACACCGAGTGGAAGCCGAGGCGATCGGCTTCCTGAATCATCTCCATGTTGAGCGCCATGCGCGCGCCCGAGTATCCCGCGTTCAATCCAAAGCGCATAATCTCTCCTTCACTGCCTACTGCCTACTGTTGCTTCACCGTGCGGGCTCTTCCGATTTGAACCCGATCTTGGTGTGCGTGCCGTCGCAGAACGGCTTGTTCGCCGACTGGCCGCAGCGACAGAGGTAGATCGGGTCTTCGGTGAGTTTGAAATCGGCGCGCTTGGCGTCGACGAGCTGAATTGCGCCCTTCACTTCGTAGGGCCCGTCTTTGAGCGTCTTGATTCGGATGTCTGCCATCGATGCGCCTCCTTGCGGGCAGTGGAATGGCTCCCTCAGTACTGCGGCCACGTGTCTCGTGCAAGCTGGAGCACCGTGATAGAAGGCGGCCCATGGACTTCGTCGAGATGCTGCAGAAGTTTCTGTCGCCGACCGACTTCGCCCGCATGCAAGCGTGGATGATGGGAATGGAGCCGGGGCGCCAAATGGAGATGATGCAGTTCATCAGCGATCGCGAGACCCGCGCGCCTGCGGTCGGTGATCCCGCGCCCGACTTCGAGTTGCCGCGCCTCGGTAGCGACGAGCGCGTACGGTTGTCGGCCTTCCGCGGCGTCAAGCCGGTGGCGTTGATCTTCGGCAGCTTCACTTGACCACCGTTTCGTGCCCAGGTTGGGCACCTTGAAGACCTGCATCGACGCTTCGGCGATCGGATCGCCTTCTTCGTCGTCTACATCCGCGAAGCACATCCGACCGACGAGTGGCAGGTTGAGAGCAATGAGCAGGAACACGTCCTGTTCGAACAACCGACGACGCTCGACCAACGAACTGACGTGGCGCAAGCCTGCGCGCTGCGTTTGGAGTTCTCGATCCCGACGCTCATCGACGACATGGAGAACTCGACTGATCAGAAGTACTACGCCTTGCCCGATCGGCTGTACCTGATTGATCGTGATGGCCGCGTGGCCTATCGCGGTGCGCCTGGCCCGTTCGGATTCATCGCCGCCGAGTTGGAGACAGCGATCGAGGCACTCATCTCCGCCTCCTCTCCACCCACAGCACTCCGGTGACGCGCTTCATCGGCATATCGACCGCTGGCGTTCTCTTCTCGCTCAGTCTTTTGCATGTGTACTGGGCCGCAGGTGGCGGGTGGGGGACGGGCGTGACGATTCCGATACAGGACGGCAGGCCGCTGTTCGAGCCATCGCCGGCTGGAACTCTTCTGGTGGCTTTTCTCCTCCTGTCCGCGGGCCTGGTCGTATTGGGCCGAGTCGGGCTCTGGGGCAGCGTGCTACCGCGCTGGCTATTCGCCGCTGGAAGTTGGACGCTCGTCGCCGTCTTCATCGGCCGCGTCGTCGGCGACTTCAAGTGGTTCGGTATATTCAAGCCGACGAGCGAGAGCGCCTTCGCGTGGTGGGATACGTGGCTCTACGTGCCGCTCTGCTTCCTCCTCGCTCTCGGATGTCTGATGGTCGCTTTGAGATCGCCTTGATCGGACAAAGGAACCTTCACCGCAGAGACGCCGAGACGCAGAGGAAGTCGCAGAGACAACCATCGGAGATCCGTACGTGAGTCCATCGAGTGAAATCCGGCTTTACATTTAGACGGATT
>JBGOUW010000567.1:0-3207 GCA_041477755.1 Binatia bacterium | reverse complement strand
CTCCAGCAATTCCGGTAACGGCCTGTTCGGCGTCGGCTGGGACCTGCCGCTCGGCTGCATCAAGCGCAGCACGCGTCACGGCGTGCCGGCGTACACTGACACCGATGAGTTCCAGTTACTCTTCCGCGGCGGCACCATCGTACTCGATCGCGTTCTGAGCCGCGGACCGGGCACCGTTACCTACGGATCGAGCGTCGAGGAGGCGTTTCTGCGCGTCGTCTTCGACGTGGCGGCCAATCAATTCACCGTGACCGACAAGTCGGGCACGGTGTTCACCTATGGCGGCGCACTCGGCGCCAGGGAGACGCGCACCGGCAGCAACGTGACCACCCCGGGCAGTCCAAATTCCGGCGGTACCTATAGTTGGGCGCTGACATCGGTCTTGGATCCGAACGGCAACCGCATCGACTACACGTACCTTCCCACCGGGTTGGACGCGTACGCAGGGAATCGCGGGCTCTATCCGTTGCGGATCGACTATGGCGGCAACGCCGGCGCGGGGTATCCCGCGCTCCTCCATGTTGGCGTCGAGTACGACCCGACCGGGCGCCCCGATCAGCCGGTGTCGTATCGCGGTGGGTTCATGGAGCAACTGTCGTTGCGGGTCAGCGCGCTGTCGGTGTGGACGGGCGCGATCACGACGCCTCCCAACCCGCCGCCGACGCGCTACACGCTCACCTACGTGCCGGCGCCCGACACCGGCTGGAGCCAACTGGTCGAGGTGGCGCGCACCGCAGCAGATGGCACCGCGCTGCCGCGCACCACGCTCACGTATCAAACACCGACGCACAGTTTCGGAGCCACTACGACGATGACCCTAGCTCAACCACGGCTGTTCGCGGGAACCAATGGGGCATTCATCGCCACAGACCATGCCGACTTGATCGACATGGATGGCGACGGACGGTTGGATGTGCTCGAGGCGGATTCCGGCTCAGCCGCCTTTCGCGTCGCGCGCAATCTGGGCACCAGCTTCGCGGCGTTTACCTCCTGGCCGGCGGCGCCGTTTCGCGGCATGGGGCGTGCCGGACTCGATTTTCTCGTTGCCCAGTGGGTCGACCTCTCAGGGGACGGGCGGCCCGACTATGTGACGTCGCGCTTCGACCTCGATGCGACCGGCTTTTGGGATGTCCAAATCAACACCGGCGTCGTACTGGCGCCGGACACGCCGTGGCCGCAACCGCTCACAGATCCCGCAGGGTTCTATGGGGCGCTCTTGCATCCACGCGACATCGACGGCGATGGGCGGGCGGATGAGATCGACTGCTATAAGCCGACGCATCCCACCCCGGACTCGTCGCTCACCGGTCCGTCGCCGTTGTTTCCGTACTGCACACTGTTTCACAACACCGGCGCCGGCTTCACCGAATCGTGGTGGCAGGTCCCAGCCACACCGGTGGGGGATAGCTTCGACACGTTGATCACGTTCAGCAGCTCCACCCCCGACATGCTCCTCGGCATGTTCGATCTCAACGGCGATGGGTTGCCCGATCTGGTTTCGGTTCCGACATCAGGGAGCACCTGGCATGTCTACCTCAACACCGGGCGCGGATTTCAATCGCAGGCGACGGCGTGGACAGCGCCGGTGCGCGCGTACACCAGCGTTCCCGCGCCGTTGCAGGTATTGTCGCAGAACTCTTCCTCGGTGGTTGCCGGTCTGCGCGACATGAACGGCGATGGCCTACTCGACTACGTCGACGCGGGCACCTCCCCGTGGACCGTGTTCATCAATACCGGCAGCGGCTTTGTTGCTGGGATGTCCTGGAGCGCTAGCCCGACGGGCGGGTATATCACCATCGGCACGGGTGCAGGGACGAAGGCCGACGTCCGCGACCTCGACGGCGACGGCGTCGCGGACTTCGTCACCTCGGTGAACAGCAGCACACTGTCGGTGGTGCACGGCGCAAGTCAGCGGCCGGGGGTGTTGGTGACCGTACAGAACGGCCTCGGCGCGACGATGAGTGCGACCTACGCCGCGGTGACCACCACGACTGATGCGAAGACGTGCGCTGGCGGCGCGAACGCGGGGCTGTTCTGTCGGGCCGATTTCGATCAACAACCCGACTTGGATTGCCCTGGCAGCACCTGTGAGCCGTGTTCCGACTGCGGCGGCGTGCCGTTTCCGCTGTGGACGGTGCAGAGCATCACCACCGACTCGGGCTTCAGCGGCGCGGGCAACACGCTCACGCGCAGCTACACCTTCGCCGATCCCTACTTCGATGGCGACGACCGCGAGTTCCGTGGCTTCCGCTTCTGCGAGGAGACGCATCCCGCCGGGCGGCGCACGTTGACGGAGCTCGCGCAACCAGCGGATCCGCGCAATCCATCGGATCGTGCCACCGCGCGACCGCTGAAAGGCAAGCCGGTGCGGCGCATCGTGCGCGGCAGCACCAGCGCGCAGCCGCTCTTCTCACAGACCGACTTCAGTTGGGAGACGCCCGCGCTCTCCATTGATCGGAAGACGGTGCGCGCGAGCCAGCGCGTCGACACCACCTTCGGCGCGAACAATGGAGGTTCGCAACAAGTGACCACGCATTTCACGCAGTACGACGACGTGAACAATCTGTTGCAGAGCTGGCGCGACGGCACCGGCGTCGCGCCGGTGTGGACGGTGGCGAGCTACGAACGCTACGTGAACAGCGGCGACACGATCCGCGATCGGCCGGCAACGCTCGCGCAGAATGCCGACAGCGGCAACGCGCCCGGAGCCAAGCTGAGCGAGAAGCAATTCGACTACGACACTCGCGGCAACGTCACGGCGATTCGCGATTGGCTCGACACCACCAATCAATATGTGAATACGGCAACGCTTGCCTACGACGCGAGCGCCGCGTCGCAAACCGGGCAACCCGCGTCGATCAGCGACGCGCTCAATCATCCGACGCAGATCGACTACAGCGGCAACCAAGGCTTCTATCCGTGGCGCATCACCAACGCGCTCGGGCACCAGACCACGCTGGTCTACGATCTGTTCTGGGGCAAGCTGACGTCGCGCACCGACCCCAACGCGCAGACCACCACGATCCACTACGACGCCCTCGGGCGGCCGATGTCCGTGGTGCGGCCGCTCGATGACGCGACCCCGTCGCGCATGTTCGACTACACCTTCGGCAGCGCCGGGGTGCCCTCGCGCGTGGATACGTTCGTGCGCGAGCCGAGTGCCGCGGGCGGATTGCGCGAGATGAGCAGTTTCATCGACAGCCTCGG
>JBGOUW010000522.1:0-3557 GCA_041477755.1 Binatia bacterium | reverse complement strand
TCGCCGTGCCGGTGCGGCGGTCTTGCTCGACAAACTGATCGCTGCTCGAGCCGTCGGGCAACGCGGCAGAGTTGGTGTTGTCTTCGGGAATGTTCTCGAAATACCAATCGCCGGCGCGGGTGGTGGTATCCGTCTGCCAGTTGTAGCGCGTGGTCGAATTGCCGCCCCAGCGCCGCACCGGCAAGCGCAGCTCGCTGGCGAGCGCCTCGTCGGCGAAGTTCATTCCATAGATGAGCGGATTAATGGGGTGCCGACCGCTGGCGCCGTCGACGCTCAGCGCCGGACCGACACCGGGCGGAATTGCCGTCGGTGTCGCGGCACCGGTGGCGACGAAGGCGATGTCATCGAGGTAGAACGTCGCCTGCGCCCCGGCGGTGTTGTTGAACCAGTAGATGTAGTTGACCTGGAGCGGTGCGCCCAGGCTCCAAATCGGCACGTCGACGCGCGTCCAAGTGCCGGCGGTCGGCGTAACCGATTGCCTGACCGCCGCGCCGCTCTGATTGTCACCGAATTCGATCTCGATCTGTTGCCCGCCGCTGCTGCCGCCGTAGATGTAGAAGCGGAAGGTATCGGTGCCGGTGAGATCGAGCAAATCGACCCGGCCGAGCTGCAAGCCGCTCCACGCGCCGGTATAGGTAACGGCGAGGGAGCGCGCACCGCCGTGGACCGGGGTGGTGTGGCTGAAGTCGTTGGTGATGCCTCCCCACGACCAATCCTGCCACGGGTTGGCAAGTGCGTCGCCGTACACCGGCGCATCGGCGCGCGCGGGTGTCGCATGCGCCACGGCGAAGCTCACGGCCAGCAGCACGAGCAGTGCAGTGGCTCGACCAAGTCTCCAGCGATCGCTGCGCGCCATGCCCTTCATGTACCGTCCGCGGTAGCCAGAAGTCAGCAGCTTTCGTACCCATTCGCGGCGGTGCGGTGCGCGCACATCGCGCGCCCGCCGAGCGATGTTTGTACGACGGCGGTAGCGAAGCCGAGTCAGAGTTGTGCCGGCGCGCCGCAGCGCAGCCGTGCAGGTGCGCTAGCGTGTGCCCTGCGGCTCACTCGTCGATACCCGCTACCGTACGCGCCTGCTTTAATTTGCTGCGGGCCTTCTTCTCGCTCAACCGACGCTCCCGCGCACCCGCCGACGGCTTGGTCGGTCGCCGCTTTTTCTCGACCTGCGCGGCGGCCGCCAGCAACTGCCGCAGTCGTTCGAGCACCGCCTCGCGATTGCGCGGCTGATCGCGATACGCGCTGCTCGACAGCACCAACTCGCCGTCGCGCGTCAGACGCGATGCCAGCTTCGCCAGCATCCGCGCCCGCACGACCTCGGGGATCGACGGCGATGTGCGCAGCGCGAACCGTAGCACTGCTTTTGAGGAAACCTTGTTGACGTTCTGCCCGCCCGGCCCACCGCTACGGGCGTAGGTCAGCTCGATCTCGCGGGGCGGGATCGCGATCCGACCGTTGATCCGGAGTGCGTCGGCATCCATATCCATACAGTCAACCACAGCCATGCGCTGTTCGACAAACGTCGACGCCGAACGATTGTATCCCGCCCCCAATGCGGGCTACGAATGACGCGTCCCATGACTCGCACCGAGCGCACCTACTATCTGATCTTCGGCTGCTACAACGTGTCGTGGTCGTTTCTCGGCCCGATGTACGCGTTGTTTCTGCTCAGCCGCGGGCTCGATCTGTTTCAGATCAACGTGGTGCTGGCGACCTACTTCATCGTCTCCTTCCTCTTCGACGTGCCGACCGGCGCCATCGCCGATCTCGCCGGCCGCAAGGTGTCGTTCCTGCTGAGCTGTGCGGTGCGGACGGGCGCGTTCGTCATGTACTATTTCGCCCAGAGTTTTACCGACTGCCTGGTCGCGGAGTTCGTCGATGCGATCGGTACGACGCTCGCCAACGGCGCGCTCGACGCTTGGGCGGTCGACAGCATGCAGGCTGAAGGTCAGCAGCAACCGGCAGCTCGGTTCTTCGCGCGCGCGCAGATGTTGTCGCGCAGCTTGATGATCGGCAGCGGCCTGATCAGCGGCTACATCGGCACTTACGATATGGCGTTGCCATGGCTGGTAGGGGCGGCGGGATTCGGCGTGACGGGAGTGTTGGCCTTCGTGTTCATGCGCGAGCCGCCGCGCACGCATCCAGTCGGCGCACGCCGCTCCTTCCTGCGCACCATGAACGGCGGACTCGCCGCAGTGCGCCAGACTCCGGTGTTGTTGACCATGTGCATCCTGACCGTGACCATCGCGTTCGGCGTGATGCCGGCGCACCAACTGTGGCCGCCGCGCGTGAAGGCGCTGAGCGGACAGGAGATGTGGGTGATCGGTTGGATCTGGGCGCTGCTCAACGCCGCTGCGGTGATCGGCAGCGCAGTGATCCCGCGGATGCTGGATCAATTCGCGCGCGAGTACGTGTTGTGCGCGATGACGCTGTGGCGTGGGGTCATGTTGGCGATCGCCGCGTTCGCGACCTCCGTGTATCCGGTAGTAGCCGGTCTGCTGCTGATCGAGATGGGCTTCGGCGTCAGCGAGCCGTTGGTGCAAGCGTGGATGAACGAACACATCGCACCCGAACAGCGCGCCACTGTGCTGTCAGTCCGGTCGATGAGCTTCACCCTCGGCGGCGCCATCGGGTTGGTGTGCATCGGATGGATTGCGCGCGAGTCCGGCATCCCCGCCGCATGGCTCGTCTCGTCCGTGGTGTTGGTCCTCAGCGCACCCGGCTACCTTCTCCTCGGCCGTCAGGCGCGTCGCGTCGGCGCCCCGATCATCACGCCATCGCGAGTCACACCCGCGGTGCCGCCCGCGCTGGGATGAGGCGACGGTGTGGCCCGCGCCCCGCGGACTGCGCGGATGAAGGATGAAGATGGATAGCGTCTCGCCATGAAGAACTACAAACCCGTCAGGAGTTTCGACGCGGAGAATGCAGAGGTCTACGACGTCGTCGCCCAACAAGGGGATGAGGACGCCGCCGTGGCATTCCTTGAGCCACTGGCCGGGAGCGGACCTACCTTGGAACTCGCGATTGGCACCGGTCGCATCGCTTTGCCCTTAGCTGCACGGGGCATTCGCGTCGATGGGATCGACATCTCACCCCACATGGTCGCCAGGCTGCGAGCCAAGCCTGGCGGCGATCGGATGTCTGTCACGATGGGGGACTTCGCCGACGTTGCGGTGTCCGGCACTTACCGATTGATTTTCATTGTGTTCAACAGCCTCTTCAACCTGCTGACGCAGGACGACCAAGTGCGCTGCTTCGAAAATGTCGCCGCCCATCTCACCGGTGATGGCTCCTTCGTCGTAGAGGCGCTCACGCCTAGCTTCCTCCATCGCTTGCGGAATGACCAATATGTTGATGCTGAAGCGATCGAGGTCGACGAGGTCCGACTCGATCTGCTGCGTCACGATGCCGCCAAGCAAATGATCGAGGAGAACCATGTGTCCCTCTCGCGCACCGGCCTCCGGTTCAACCCCGTCGTCCAACGGTATGCATGGCCAGCCGAACTCGATCTGATGGCGCGAATCGCCGGTCTGCGCTTGAAAGAGCGCTGGGGCGGTTGG
>JBGOUW010000272.1:0-6879 GCA_041477755.1 Binatia bacterium | reverse complement strand
GTGAGCTGTTGGCCGCGCTTGCTGGCCGTCACCGGCGCCGGTGTGCTGGCCGGAGTGCTGGGGTCCGACGCGCAACCCCACGCCAGCCACGCCGCGAAGCCGAATGCGGCGACGCGCCGTGCGATCATGACTCCGCCTCCGCCCCGTCATCGAGCGCGACTTCTCGTGCACCCGCCGGCGTCGCGAGCGTGAACAGGGCGGCGTCGATGGCAGGGTTCACCTCGACCTCCTGCAGTTCGAGGGTGAGCCGCTGTTGCTGCGGCGGCAGGGCGATCACAATGGTGGTCGGCACTTCCGCGGGCGCGGCGAAGGCACTGAACTCGGCGCGCCAGCGCACCTCGCCCGCATCGTGCGTTTCGATGGCCACCGCGCGCAACGCCCGGTCGAACGCAATCACGTGGGCACTCGCATCAGCGGCGCTGGAGAGTTGAATCGTGTCCGACGTGGGATCGAACGACACCTCATCGTTGCGCCCGTCGCCCAAAGGCGGCGTGCCCAGCAGCACGTCGACCGCATCGGCGACACTGAGATCGACGCGCGCATAGCGCTGCAGGTTCGCGCGCGAGGCGCGGCCGCGATACACCGTCGCCTCGCTGCGGACGTATGCCGCCAGTGCGCCGTTGTCCGCCGTCAGCACGAACACGGTGCCCAGCGGCGACAGCACTTCGATGCGCAAACGTTCAGGACGCTGCACGAGCACGACTTGACGAGCGCGGCGATGCTCGTCGGGTCCGTCGTAGACGAAGCGGGCCAGCGCGCGCAGGCTGACGCGGGCGGCGCGTTGCTGCTCCAAGCGTGTCACCAATTCGGCCGCACTCGGCAGCGGCGGCGCGACCACCGGAGCCGGAGGTCGCAGCGTCGCGCAGCCGCTCACGAGCAGCAGCGCGACCGTCATGAGCGCCGGTCGCCTGACCGTCGCGTTGACCATGGCCGCCCCGATGGCGGAAATCACGAGCCCCTCTCGCCCCCGCTGTTGGTACCTTGGAGGATGTTGATCTTGTCGCGCAGGCGCGGCTGATCGGCGGCCTTGGCGCGTCCCAACGCGTCGCGATACAATCGCAACGCCTCCGCGGGGCGCCCGGCCTTTCCATACGCATCGGCGAGGTGTTCAAGGATAGTGGGATCGTCACCGGAGCGTTCGACCGCGCGCTCCAATTGTTCGATCGCCCCGTCATAGTTGCCGCGCTGATAGAACACCCAGCCGAGGCTATCGAGGTAGAAGCCGTCTTCGGGATCGATGGCCAATGCGCGGCGGATCAAGCTCTCCGCCTCGTCGAGGTTGGTGCCCATTTCGGCATAGGTGTAGCCGAGGTAGTTGAGCGCGGAGGCATTCTGCGGATTGAGTTCGATCGCCTTGCGCATCTCGACGACGGCCTGCTCCTTGTTGCCGGCCTCGTCGTAGAGCGCGCCGAGCGTGAAGCAGTACTTGTCGTTGTCCGGACTGTTGGCAACGAGTTGCTGCAGCAATTGAACCGCGTCGCCCAGCGCGCCCTTCTCGCGGTACAACGCGGCGAGATAGTTGAGCACTTCGGCGTTGTCCGGCTTGGCGTTGATGGCGCGCTTGGTCTCGGTGATCGCGTCGTCGACTCGTCCCGTCTGCTGCCGGATGTAGGCGATGTGAACACGGGCGTCGGGGTAGAATTCGCTGCTGTCGGGAATGCGTTCGAACTCATCCACCGCGCGATCGTAGACCTTCATCTCGCTGTACACCGACGCCAGATAGTAGCGCACGCGCTCGTTGCTTGGGTCGGCGGCGAGCACCAGGGTGAACTCCGTGGCGGCGCGTTCGTAGTCGTTCTTTTCGAAGAAGATCAAGCCGATTTTGACCCGCGTCTCCTGCGGGTTGTCTTCGATTTTTTCCAGCTCCTGGAACTGCGACAGCGCTTCTTCGAGCCGCTTCTGGCCGACGTAGACGCCGCCGAGCCGTTTGCGTGCGGCCTTGCTCATCGGGTTCGTGTTGAGCGCTCGCTGATAGTATTCGATGGCCTTGTCAGGTTGCTTTTGCGCTTCGAACAATAGCCCGAGGTCGATGAGGACGAGTTCCGACTGGGGATTCAACCGCATGGCCTCGCGCAACGCCTTCTCGGCCTGATCGAATTGGTGGTCGGCGGCGTACACGCGCCCCAGGTAGTAGTACCCGAGGAACGAATCGGGATTCGTCTTCGTCAGGCGGCGCAACACTGCAATGGCGCGGTCGTACTGTTGCAGCTGGCCGTAGAGCGCTCCGAGCAGCAGCTGCGCCTCTTGGTGATCTGGTTCGAGCGTGAGCACGGTCTCGTACTCAGTGGCGGCCTCTTGATCGTGGCCGAGCGACGACTGGATGCCCGCGAGCAGCAGCCGAGCGTCGACGTTTTGCGGATCGATGTCGACCACAGCGCGGCACTGCTCGAGCGACTCGTTCAACATGCCGCTGCGGACGTAGAGGGTCGCCAAGCGCACCCGCAACATGGCGGAGTCGGGATCTTCGGCCACCGCCTGCTCATATTCCTTCAACGCCCGATCTTGATCGCCTTGGTTCGCGGCGATTTCGGCCTTGAGAAAGTGCCCCATCGCCGCGGCTTCGGGCGGCGGGGGTTGGGGAGCCAACACCTCGGCTTGCAGCTCCGGCGACCAGTTGGGGGACGACACGTGGCGAATCGGTGAGCGCATCGACGCGCAGCCGACGAGCGCCCCGGCAGCGCCCGCAACCACGCTCACACGCATGACAGACGAAAGAAATCGTTGCAGCATCACCTTGAACGCGTAGCATAAAGGCTAGAGTCGCGCTATCGAGTCCGGCGCCACCGCAGCGCGTTTGTGCCGCGCGGTGAATTCTGGTTCATGAGCTGCGCGTGAGCAGCGAATCAGTCGCGGTCCGAGCCCTCGCGTGAGTCCCGCCGGCGGTCGATTGCCCAGCGTGAGCCGCTACTGGTGAACGCTGCAGGTGACGTGCGTGCCGGCGAGCGCGTAGCGCCCGCCTTCGGGGCAGTTGGGAATGCGGATGCCGTCACGCTCGAGGTCGCCGAGGGATCCCGGCGCCGTGTCGTGGCTGGCCATGTACGACTGAATGTCGCGTTCAACCTGCTGCCGTTGGGTCCGGCAGGCCGCCGCCTTCGATACCTGGATGCTCTGAATGCCGACCGCCTTCTCGTTCTTGGTCGCCGACATCCGAAAGTAGCCGAAGTAGAGCGCCCCGATGATCACCAGCGCCAGCAGGATCGAGACGAACGACAGGCCACGCGCATTGCGCACGGTGTTCCAGACTCTCATTCTCCACCTCCGCCGGCGAGGAACTTCGGATTGGCCACACTCAATTTGTCCACGACGGTCTGGCGCACGTGCGCCAGCACCGCCGTGCGCCATGGATCACGATCGGCGTCGCCGGTGCGAATGCGTTGGCACAACTGCTCGGTCACGGCGCGAATCGCGCGCCGGAGCGTTGCGAGATCGGATGGCGCGTCGGCAACGGACTCGCCGAGGAGTTGGCGCAGTCGCTGCCACTCGCCGCGCAGCTGTTCGCTCTCGCTCTGCCACTCGCGGACGACGATGGCGAGCACGTTGGCGGCGACGCGGGCGTGAAACTTCTTCGTCCCCTCGAGCGCCGGAATCGCGTCGGCTTCGAGAAACTGGCGGACGGCGTCGAGCAGTTCCACCGCGGTCGGTCGATCGTGCATGCTACTGCTCCGTCCCGTCTTGTCCCTTTTGCCCCTTTTGCATGATGCCGGCGCAGTCCCCTACGCGCTTGCCGCCAACGGTGGCGCAAATCAGCTCGCGGCGAAAGGTCACGCCACCGTCGACGTTCCCCTGCGAACGGGTCTCGCCCACCCCGGGCGTGATCCACGTGGTGACACTGAGGTGCATGCTTCCCTTGGGCAGCTCGATCGTGCGCTCGATGTGGATCTCGAATTCGTCGCCACCCGCCGACGCGGTCACGCGCCGCGCCGTGACGGTTTGCTCGGCTTGCCCGTAGGCCAGCAGCTTGCCATCCGACAGATGCGAAAGCGTGACCGGCGACGTGGCTTTGGACTCCCCGCTGTGCAGCGGGACACTGAGGCTTGGCAGCGGCACTTCGTACAACATCATCACCCCCTCGCGCAGCATGCCTTCGCTGATCAAGGTGACCGAGCTTCCGTCATCGCGTAGATGAATCTTGCCGAGTGCGACGCCGTCCTCGGTCATATTGACGGCGAACTCGCCAGGCTGGTCGAGGACCGTAAGGTGCTCGACGCTCAACCGATCCGGTTGTCCGGTGCTGGTGGTTCGGTAGACGAAGTGATCGCCATCGTGGTGCGGCGCCAGTTCTTGCAACGTGCCGCTGAACAGCACCACGTCCGGCGCGGCGGGCGCGGCCGGCTGCCGCGGCGCACATCCGGCGAGCAAGGCACACGCAGCAACAACGTAGAGCGCGCGTCGAATCATGTCCCCTCCAGTAGATTCAACAGCTCCAACTCCATCTCCGCGGTCCGCCGCCCGAGACTCGCCAGCTCGACGCTGCGCACGCCGCCGCTGAGATAGGTATGCGCTTGGCTGACGGTGATGGTCGCCCACTTCAAATTTCCGAACACTTCCCAGAAGCGGACGCGCTCGGGATCGACGTGGCCACCGCCGGCGTCTTCATACGCTGCGAAGAATTCGTCGCGCATGCCGATACCGCCGACGGGTTTGTCGTCGCTGCCGAACCGCCACGAGCGCACGCACATCCAGCCCAGGTCCTCCATCGGATCGCCGAGGTGCGCCAGCTCCCAATCCAAGATCGAGCGCGTGCCTTCGGGGCCGAAGATCACGTTGCCGATGCGGAAATCGCCGTGCACCAACGCCAGCCGAGCGCTGCTCGGCAGATGCGCGCGCAGCCAGCGAAACGCCAACTCGAAGGCTGGGTGCGGATCAGGCGCGAGACCGCGAAAAATCTGCTCGTAGCGATCCAGCTCGGCGTGCGCCGGCGACTCTCCGGCCGGCGGCTTGGGCAGGAAGTCCAGGTGGTGGGCGGCGAGGTCGATGCGATGAATGCGGGCGAGGATGGCACCGAGTTCGCGCGTCATCACGCGCCGCGCGGGGGCGTACGCGTCATCGCGCAGCAAACGTCGCGCGATGGTTTCGCCGTCGATGTACTCCATAATGAAGAAGCACGCGCCGAGGCTTTCGGTTTCATCACCGAGCCAGAACACACGCGGCACCGGCACTCCACTGGCGTGCGCGGCCTGGAGCAGCAGAAACTCCTCGCGACGATTCGTCTGCACGCTGGTCGCACCGGGATCGCGGCGCAGGATCAAGGCCCGGCGCACGGCCTGCCCGTTCTGTTGGTACGACGCGTCGAACGACCAGGTCTCGCGCGACGCGCCACCGGGCACGCGGCGCAAGCCATCGATCTGCACATCGCCCGCGCCGACCTGCTGGGCGATGAACGCCGCCAACCGCCGCTGCAACTCAGCCGGACTCATAGGCGAGTCATAGCCGGTCGCCAGGGAGGGATTCAAACCGACCCGCCGGTTACGAGCGCGACGGGCAGCTCACCGGCGGTGAAAATCCTCTTCCAAAAAGACTCGCGGTGCGCTTACTGCTTGCGCGCCATTTGACCCGCCCCGCTGCTTCTCGCTATGTCGTGCGGACCTCAACTTCGAAAGGGATCCACCATGGGTAAAGGACGACGAGTGTTTGTGATCGGGGTCGGCATGACCAAATTCGAGCGCTGCGAGCAGGACGTGCGCGAGCTCACCAAGGTCGCGGGCACGCAGGCGCTCAAGGACGCGGGTGTTGACTTCGACAAGATCGAGCAGGCCTTCTGCGGCTACGTCAGCGGCATGAGCACGCTCGGCCAGCAGTGCGTCTACAACATCGGCATGACCGGCATCCCGGTCTACAACGTGAACAACAATTGCGCGACCGGATCGACCGCGCTGTTCATGGGCTTCAACGCGATCAAGTTCGGCCAAAACGAGTGCGTACTCGCGCTCGGTTTCGAGAAGATGCAGAAGGGACCGCTGGAAAATCAGCTCCCGGGTCTGCAGGAAGTCGCCAAGGAGACCACCGAGAAGAAGCAAGCGCCGATCGCCGCGCGCATGTTCGGCAACGGCGGCCGCGATCACATGGAGAAGTACGGCACCAAGCCCGAAACCTTCGCCAAGATCGCGGTGAAAAACCACCGCCACTCGGTCAACAACCCGCGTGCGCAGTACCGCGAAGCGTTCAGCCTCGACGCAGTGCTGGCGTCGCGCATGGTGTACGAGCCACTCACGTTGCTGCAGTGCTGTCCGACCTCGGACGGCGCCGCCGCCGCCGTGTTGGTATCGGAAGACTATCTCCGCGCCCATCCGCATCGGGGTGCGATCGAGATTCTCGGTATGGCAATGGCCACCGATAAGTTTGAGGACTTCGCCCGGGGCAACATCGGCATGATCGGCATGGGCATGACCGAGCGCGCCTCGCAATCGGTCTACGAGCAGGCGGGTCTCGGACCCAAAGACGTGCAGGTCATCGAGTTGCACGACTGCTTCAGTAGCAACGAGCTGATCACGTACGAAGGCCTCGGCCTGTGCAAGGAAGGTGAAGGCGAGAAGTTGGTCGAAGCCGATGCCTGCACCTACGGCGGCCGATGGGTGGTGAATCCGTCAGGTGGGTTGCTGTCGAAGGGGCACCCGCTCGGCGCCACTGGGATCGGTCAGTGCGCAGAGCTGACGTGGCACCTGCGCGGCCAAGCGGAGAAGCGTCAGGTTGAAGGGGCGAAGGTGGCGCTGCAGCACAACCTCGGCCTCGGCGGTGCCGGTATCGTCGCAATGTACGCGAAGAAGTAGGCGGCAGAAGGCAGGAGTCAGAATTCAGGAGTCAGAAGGCGGTGAGGCGAATTGGCTCCGGGCTCCTGACTTCTGACTTCTTGAGTTGTCCGCTTCACTTCGGGCATCCATT
>JBGOUW010000524.1:0-3546 GCA_041477755.1 Binatia bacterium | reverse complement strand
GCTCTGCCGCCGCTCGGCGATCCAGATGTTCTTGTCCAGTTCGTACAGGGGACTACGCTGATGCATGATCGCTCCCGAGACGGGCGTCGGCGAGATTCAGCATTTCGCGGATGAACACGTGTGCTCTCATAGGCCGCCCTCATACATCGGGATTTGGCGCGTCTTCAAGAAGCGGCGACCAGGTGTCTTGACGTGAAGGCGGGCCTTTAGTGCGGTACTGGGTAGCCGTACGCCGCCGAGAGATGCTAAGAATCGCCTGAGGCGTGAGTCCTGGACGATGGCGATCGCGGTTGAGAAAATTAAGCACCCCTACATTGTAGTCCGAAAGGGCACTGGTGGTGGCAGCCCCACGATTGCCGGAACCAACTTTCCCGTGCGCTCGGTGGTGAATTATGTGCTCCGCCAAGGCTTCGCTCCGGAGGAGCTGGTGCGAGAGTTTAGCCACCTCACCCTCGCGCAGGTACACGACGCGCTGTCCTATTACTACGACCACCAAGCCGAGATCGATCGGGAGATTGTCGAGAACACCGAAGAGCACGTGCGGTCAACGCCGGCGCGGTGATGGCGACCATCCGCCTGCTGCTGGACGAAGACGTTCGAGTCCTGCTGGCGGAAGTACTTCGGCAGCGTGGGTATGACGCCGTGCATGTGATCGAGCGACACCGTGGCGGCCGGAGCGACGCCGAGCAACTCGCCTATGCCACCGCCCAGCGTCGGGCCATCCTGACGCACAACATCCGCGACTACGTCATGCTCGATCGCGACTACCGGTCGCGCCGGAGACGTCACCAAGGCATCATCGCCTCTGACCAGCTGCCATTTCGCGAACTGCTGCGTCGCACGTTGCGCTGCCTCAGCCGAACGCGGGCTGAAGACATGAGTGGACACATCATCTGGCTGCACGATTTCAAGTAACGCAATCGGCGCAGCGACGCGATCCTCTCCGCGCCGCGAAAAGCGAACCCTTGACCACCATCCTAGCGGTCCATATTAAGGATGCGTGGATGTGCAATCGCTCAAGCGGGCTGGGTTGCTCGCGGACTTGACGGACGACGAGCTGCGAATCTTCGCGTCTTGCGCGCGCCTCGTCCCGTTCAAGAAAGATGACGAGGTTCTGCACCAAGGACAGCGCAACGCGTCGCTGTTCATCGTTGAAGCGGGACTGCTGCACGTGCGCGCACGGAGCAAAGGTCACGACGTGTTGCTCGGACGCATGGAGCCCGGCAGTTTCTTCGGCGAGATCAGTTTGCTCGATCCGGGTCCGACCACCGCGGCGGTGTGCGCGGTGACCGATGGGCAGCTCTTGGAAGTCGGTCGGGCCGCGCTCGATCAGTTCGTCACGCGCTGTCCGCAGGCCGGAGCGCGCCTGCTGCTCCACATCCTCGAAGGCATGGCCAGTCGCCTGCGCCACACCGACGAGCATCTGGTCGATGCCATCATGTGGGGCGGATTGCTGAAGTAGCGACGCGCCCGCCCGGGCGGCCCGTTGAAAGATCCAGACATGCTTCGAGACGCGCCTGTCGGCGCTCCTCAGCATGAGCGGTTCTCCCCCTTTCCGTCACAACACGTTCCCGTTCGCCCTGAGGAGGCGCGCAGCGCCGTCTCGAAGGGCGCCGCGTCTCTTCAACAGGCTGCGAGCGGTGTCAACGACGCCGCGCTGCAATGATCAGGCACTCACCAAGCCATGCCGGCAGGAACGGCCGTGCGCGTGGCCAGAAGACTTGCATCGCCGCGGGGGCCCCGAAGAGCGCCCGCTGCACAACGGTCGGGATAAGCGGAAGGTACGGCGCGTCCCACCAGCCGTCGCCGCGGACCCAGAGGACATCGAGGCCGGATTGCCGTACCAAGCTCAGCCACTCGGCTTGACTGAGCAGGCTGTGATGCGTCGGGTCGCGATAGCCGAACCATCGATCGCGCTTGAGCCGGCGCATCAGGCTGCCGGTGTTGGGGACGACGAACAGAAAGACACCGCCGGAATCGAGCAGGCTGGCGAGCTGTGGCACCACTGCGTGCGGCCGGTTCAGATGTTCCAGCGTGTGCAGCGCTACCAGCGCGTCGAGGCTCTTTGGCCGCAGCGACGCCCATTCTTCGAGGATCACCGCTTCGGGCGCGTTCAACCGCGCGCGACTGCGCGCGTACGCCGAGCCGTCGTAGCCAAGCGTCTGAAATTGCGCCGTCAGCCGTTTGAGCAGATGGCCGGTGCCGCACCCGTAGTCGAGCAGCCGCCCGCCCTTCGGACACAACCGCCGGACCACCCGCGCGTAGTACCACAGCGCGACGCGGTCCTCGTCCATGTGACCGGTGTCGTAGTACTGTTCGTCGTAGGCTTGCGCAGTCATGAGGTCACGCGACTCTGCGCAAACGCCTGTTCGTATTGTTCGAGCGCGGCGTCGAGGTTGAACTCGGCGGCGATCGCAGCGCGCGGGCGTTGGAACTGTGCGCGCTCGCGGATGACACGGACGAGCGCGTCAGCGAGCGCGGCGGGATCGCGCGGCGGCACGATCAGGCCCATGCCGGTTCGGCGAACGGCTTCGCGCACACCCGGCAAATCCGTCGCCACCACCGGCGTGCCGCACAGCATCGACTCGACTTGCACCAGGCCGAACGACTCGGTCGAGTTCAGACTGGTGACGGCGAGGACGTCACAGACGGAGAAGAAGTTTGCCATCTCGTCGTCGCTCAGCAGATCGAGAAACACCAGCCGCTCGCGCTGCGCTGCCAGCAGCGGTTCGAGATGCTTCAAGTACGCCTGCTCGCCGACGGTGTACTTGTACGCACCGGTGAAGGCGATGCGAACGTTGGGCACCTCACGCACGACCCGCGGCAAGGCTTCGAGCAGGTACTCGACGCCCTTCTCGGCGGCGAAGCGCGCGGCGAAGCCGATGGTCACCGCGCCCTCGAGTCCCCAGCGGCGCGCGAGCTGTTCGCTGCGCGCGGGCTCGGGCACAGGCGTGTCGATCAGCGTGGGGATCACCGCGAGCTTGGCCTGATGCCGGGAGAGGAACGGCGAGTGCGCGGCGTAGTCGGCTGTGGTGACCACGATCGAATGCGCGAGTCGCGCCGCTGCTTCATTGAGTGGCGCCAGACTGGTCTCGACGACGCGATTGAGCCATCCGGGCGGCATGCTGAGATCACACTGATAGGTAAGCACCACGCCGCGACCCATCGCACGGCCGAGGCCGGCGAGCAACGCGGCCTCGAACTGCGGCATGTGCGCGTTGACCACGTCGTGTCGCCGAATGAACGCGGCGGCGTAGAACGGGAACAGCGGCATGATGACGCCCTTGCTCACGCTCGCGGCCACCGGCACGCGGACGATTTCCACTCCGTTGCCGTCCCGCTCGCGCACCGGCAGCGTCGGATTGAAGCGCGACGTCAGCACGGTGACCGTGTGTCCGCGCTGCGCCAGTCCTTGCGCGAGCCGTTGCGCATAGATGGTCAGGCCGCTGACGTGCGGCCGATAGTAGGTGAGCGCGATCAAGATACGCATGGGCGATCGCTAGAGGTCGAAAGCTCAAGGTTGAAAGCCGGAGGTCAACACCAACG
>JBGOUW010000639.1:0-2714 GCA_041477755.1 Binatia bacterium | reverse complement strand
GCGGGCGCGTGGTCGATCTGCCCGCCGCGCAGCTCCGCATCTTTGCCGATTTGTTGCACGACGCGTTGCAGCTCCTCGGACCGCTCGCGCTCGACTACGAGATCCACGACGGTCTCGGCGTCCCGCTGCACGCGCACGTCAACGCCCGCCACTATGCGTACTCGAACATCGGCGGCACGCTGAACCTGCCGTCAACGCTGCTCACTCCTGCCGCCGCGCGTGAACGATTCAAACCGCCGACCGGGCGCTGAATGATCACCGTCAGGTGAGAAAAAACACTTCGTCGCAAAGGTTGACACCCGCGGTCGCGTTGGATACACCCCCAGTCGCGATATAGGCCAAATCCTCGGAAACGAGGAGCGGAGGACCCAGTTTCGTTGGGGTGAATCCCGGAGGCAGCGGCCCCGGGACGGGCAACTTCTTGAGCCCGAACCCGTCAGCTAACTTCGCCGGCCTTCAAGGAGAGGCGTCAACTGGAGTCGGCCAGGGGAAACCTCGGACCGATTTTTTTTTGGCGACCAATGTGCTGGCCAGGTGTGGTCAGGCGGAGCCTCTCTTCTGTTATGTCGCGGGAAGGAGAGCGCGTCGTGCGAGACGGGGGCGGTCAAGGACGATTCAACGCGGCGGTACTGTACGTCGTCGCGGCGGTGGTGGTGGCGACGCCAGTGTGGGCCAGTCGCAGCGGTACTCGAGTAGCCGCAGCCCACGCATCAAAAGCGGTAAGTGCCAATCTCAAGAACCTGCGGCATGTGGTGCTGAGCGGGCAAACACTCACAGCGATTTTGCAAAACCACGGCCTGCGTCGCCGTGAGGTCGCGCAATGGGATGCGGCGATGCAGCGTGCCGCGGGTCCGGGGGCAGCGCGCGTGTTGCTGGCACCCGATCACGTCCTCACCTTGCAGTTCGACAAGCCCGGGCGGCTGGCGGCACTCAACTATGAGGTCGACGATCACAACCGCGTCATCGTGGAACGCGACGGCAAGCAGCTGCGCAGCCGCCTCGAACCGCTGAGCGTCAAAGTCACCGTGGTCGGCGCGCAGGGTATCGTCGAGAAGAACTTCCATCTCGCCGCGCGCAGCGCCGGCATTCCCGATCGCGTCATCTCGCAGATGGCCGACATCCTCGGCTGGGAGTTCGACTTCCGCAGCGTCCGACGCGGTGATCGTTTTCGCGTCGTGTACGAACGCCGCGTCACCAGCGACGGCCGGGTGCTGAGCCCCGGCAAAGTGCTCGCCGCCGAGATCCGCACGCCGCGTCGCACGACGCAGGCGTTCTACTACGACGACGGCGTCGAGGGCACCTACGTCGACGACAACGGCCGCGTGTTGGCGCAGAGCTTCCTGCGCTATCCGGTCGAGTTCACCCGCATCAGTTCGGTTTACTCCCACAAGCGCTTTCATCCGATCTTGCACTACGCGCGGGCGCATCACGGCGTCGACTTCGCCGCCCCGCCCGGCACGCCGGTGCGCGCCGCCGGCGATGGCGTCGTCGAATGGGCGGGACGCAACGGCGACTACGGCAATCATGTCGCGATCAAGCATGGCGACGGCTGGGTCACGACGTACTCGCACCTGCGCGGCGTCGCGCGCGGCTTGCACCCGGGCATGGCAGTGCGGCAAGGGCAAGTGATCGGTTGGGTCGGTCAAACCGGGTTGGCAACCGGGCCGCACCTTCACTTCGCACTGTTCCGCAACGGCGCGTACTTGAACCCGCTCACGGCCAGCGTTTCGTTCAAGCACGCCGTGCGCGATCCGCACCGTTTCCAATTGGCGAAGGCCGATCTGTTGCAGCACCTCGCGAACGTGCCGCGTGCCGCGAACGCCGCCCCGGCCGAACCGATCGTGCTCGCCGCACTGCCACCGGCGCGGCGGCAGAACGTGGTCAGCCTGACGCAGTAAGTGCCAGGCGATTCCGCCGCGCGGTCACGTGATGCCCGGCTATTTTGATCTGCCGCGACCGCGCGTGTTCGGCCATCGTGGCGCAGCCGGCGTTGCTCCTGAAAACACTCTGCCCTCGTTCGCACTCGCGCTTGAGCTCGGCGCGACCTATCTCGAACTCGACGTCCACGGCACGCGCGACGGCGAGGTTGTCGTCATCCACGACCCCGACCTCGAGCGCACCACCAACGGGCACGGTCTCGTGCGCGAGCACACGTTCACGCAACTCCAGCAGCTCGACGCGGGGTATCAGTTCTCAACCGGCGGCGATCACTTTCCCTATCGCGGACAGGGCGTGCGCATCCCCACGCTCGCCGCCCTGTTGGCGCGCTTCCCGGGCGTGAAGTGCAACATCGAGATCAAGCAAGAAGAGCCGGCAATCGTCGACACGGTGGTGCGGTTGATCGAAGACAGTGGGCGGCAAGGCGATGTGCTGCTCGCCGCCGAGCACGACGCCATCATGGCCACCATCCGGCACGCCGTGGGTGATCGCATCGTCACCAGCTTCAGCACCGGCGACGCCATCGACTTCGTCAACCGCCTCAACACCGGCTTCGGCGACTATCACCCCATCGGCCGCGCACTACAGATTCCGCCGCGCGTCGGCGATACCGAACTCGTCACCGCCGACAGCGTCGTCGCCGCACACCGTTTCGGCTTGGAAATTCACGTGTGGACGATCAACGATCGCGCCGAGATCGATCGCCTCCTCGCCCTCGGCGTCGATGGGATCATGTCGGATCTGCCGGGCCTCGCCCGCGCCGCGGTGGACGTGCG
>JBGOUW010000064.1:0-13992 GCA_041477755.1 Binatia bacterium | reverse complement strand
GCGTCAATCAGAAGATCCACTTCGACGGGAGCAAGTTCGCGGCGCTGATCAAGCAGCATCAGGCGGACGTGCTGATTGTTGAGGCTGACCTCGTGCATGATGAAGTGCTCGATGCCTGCGATCTCAAACTGATCGCCTGCTGCCGGGGCGATCCCATCAACATCGGCCTCGAGCGAGCGACAGCCAAAGGCATCCCGGTGCTGTTTGCACCCGGTCGCAACGCCGATGCGGTCGCCGATCTCACGCTCGCGCACATGCTCTGCCTGGCGCGCCACGTTTACACCGTCAACACACTGCTCAAGGGCGGGCAGATGCGCTTCGCCAGCACCAAAGACTATCTCAGCGTCTACGGCGCCTACGGCGGCTTCGAACTCGGTGGGGTGACGGTCGGAGTGGTTGGCTTCGGGGCGATCGGCCGGGCAGTGACGCGGCGCCTGCAAGGGTTTGGTAGCACCATCCTGGCGTATGATCCGCTTGTGCCCGCAGAGAAGATTGCGAGTGCCGGGGCGCGGGCGGTCGATCTCGATACGTTGATGAGCGACTCGGACATCGTCACGATTCATTGCCCGGAGATGCCCGAGACGTTCGGGCTAGTCAGCCGCGCGCGCATTGAGCGGATGAAGCCAGGGGCGCTGTTCCTCAATCTTGCGCGCGCTTCGATCGTCGACGACGACGCGCTCTACGAGGCGGCGCACAGCGGCCGCATCGCCGGCGTCGCGCTCGACGTCTTCCGTGATGAGCCGGTGCAGCCGGACAATCGCTTCGTCCAACTGCCCAACTGCATCGTCTCACCGCACCTCGGCGGAGCGACGCGCGACGTCATCCGCCACCAAACCGAGATCATCGTCGACGACATCGAGCGTCACCTGCGCGGCGAACGGCCGGCGCACATCGCGAATCCCGAGGTGCTGCGCTGAGCGGCCTTTCCCACTGCCGATGTCTGTCCTAGTAGCGCTTGACGCCGGCACCGGCGGCGGCAAATGCACCGTGTTCGATGGCACCGGGCGCGCGCTCGCGTCGCAGCGCGAGGCGTGGTCGTACGAACTGATTCGTGATCCAGCGATCCCGTTCGTCAAGGGCTTCGCCTTCGAGCCCGCCGCGTTTTGGGCTGCGCTGTGCCGTTGCGTGCAGGCGGCGCTGGCTGCCGCCCACGTTGCTCCGCGCGACGTGGCCGGGGTGGCCTGCACCAGTCAACGCGAAGGCTGCGTATTCCTCGATGCGGCGGGGCACGAGATCTATGCCGGGCCCAACCTCGACGCGCGGGGTTTCGCCGCGGGGATGGAGGTGCTCGGCACGCTCGGCCCCGAGCGGCTGTATCAAATTACCGGGCACTCGGCCCCGTTCATTTTCCCGATCGCGCGCTACCTGTGGTTTCGCCAGCACGACCCGCGGCCGGTGGCGCACCTGCTGATGATCAGCGACTGGCTGACCTATCGACTCAGCGGTGTGCTCACCGCGGAGCCGTCGAATGCGACCGAGTCGATGCTGTTCGATCTGCGCGCCCGCGCGTGGTCGAGCGAGATACTCGAGCGCTTCGATATTCCCGCGCACATCTTGCCGCCGGTCGTGCTCCCTGGCACGCGGGTGGGCGCGGTGACGGCGGCGGCGGCGGCGCAGAGCGGATTGTTAGCCGGCACGCCGGTGCTGGTTGGTGGCGCAGACACGCAGTGTTCGCTGCTCGGCGCGGGAGCGATCGACGCGGGCGATACCGCGGCGACGCTCGGTACGACAACTCCGGTGCAGAGCGTGGTGGCGGCGCCGCTGTTCGATCCCGCGGCAAATCTGTGGGCCGGCTGTCACGTGGTGCCCGATCGCTGGGTGATCGAGAGCAACACCGGCGACACTGGCGACGCGTATCAATGGTTGCTCGAACTGGTCGCGGGCGATCGGCCGCCGGCCGAACGGTACGCGCTTGGTGAGATGTGGGCGGCGGAGACACCGGCGATTGAGGCCGCCGCCTTCGTCGGGCCGTCGGTGTTCGACCTGACCAAGATGCGGCCGAACAAGCCGGGCGGGTTGCTGTTCCCCTTTCCCGCGATGCACCTGCGTCCCGACCGCGCCGCGTTGGTGCGCGCGTTCATGGAGAGTGTCGGCTACGCGATTCGCGCCAACCTCGCGCAGATTGAAGCGCTGACGACGGCGCGCACGACGGCGCTGTTCCTCAGTGGTGGCCTCTCACGTAGCCGCGCGCTGTTGACGTTGATCCGTGACATCGTCGGTCTGCCGGTGCGTATCGCCACCGAGCCGGAGAGCGCACCGCTGGGTTGCGCCATCTTGGCTGCCACGGGAATGGGTCTCTATCCCGATTTGCGCGCGGCCGTGGCGGCGATGGTGCAGCACCATGACGAAGCGCCTGACCTCGCGCGTGCGGAGCAGTTCGCGATGGGGTATGCGAGATGGCGCGAGTTGTACGACGCATTGGACAACCTGAGCATCTGACATGAACCTGATTCACGCCGTGTTCGAACCGGAGGGCGATGGCCCGCACCCGACGATCCTTGCGCTGCATGGATGGGGCGCCAACGCGCTCGATCTGTTGGGACTGGCGCCGGTGTTGGCGCGCGGCGAGTTTCAGGTGATCTGTCCCCAGGGGCCAATCGCCGTGCCGCTCGGTCCGTCGCCGGAGTACGGCCACGGCTACGGGTGGTTTCCGATCACGATGGGGGCGCCGCCTGATCCAGGGCAGTTCAGCGCCGCGATCGGATCGCTGCGTACGTTCATCGATGCGGCGCTGACGCGCTATTCGATCGATCGCAAGAAGTTCGTCATGCTGGGCTTCAGTCAGGGTGGTGTGATGGCCTACGCACTGGCGTTGGCGCAGCCCGAGCGCTTCGCCGGTCTGGCCGCGCTCAGTGCGTGGCTGCCGGCGGCGCTGGCGCAGCAATTCAGTGCCGCAGCGCACGACCGATTGCCGACGCTGGTGCAGCATGGCACGCGCGACGAGCTGATCGACGTCGCGCGCGCCCGCGAATCGGTTGAAGCGCTGCGCGGGTTGCGGGTCCCCGTCACCTATCGGGAGTACGACATGGGCCACGAGATCAACCCAAACAGTCTGGGCGATCTGGTCGAGTGGTTGCAGGAGAAGGTGCTGTCGCCGATCGTGCGGATCTAGCCCGAACTCATCATTTGGCCCGAAGCTCATGATGGACGAGCGGCTGCGTACCGGGGTGACGTTGTTCAACGCCGGCGATTTTTTCGAAGCGCACGAGATCTGGGAGCAACTCTGGAACGACATGGTCGGTGATGAGCGCGCGGTAGTGCAGGGGCTCATCCAGATTGCGGCGGGCTATCTCAAGTATGAGGCCGGAGTGCCGGCCGGCGCGGTCAAACTGCTGACCCGCGGGCTCGCCCGCTTGCAGATGAGTTTGCCCCGCTCCATGGGCCTCGATCTGACTGCGTTGTGCGTGGCGGTGGCGGCTGATTTGGCGCGCATGCGCAGCGCCGCGGGAACCGCGCTGTCACCCCCCGTCCTGCGTTACTCGGCCTGAAGCATCCGAGTGAAACGCGAAGAGGGGGCGGAGCCCCCTCTTCGGTGTTGCGTCGTTTGACCGGTGGCCGACTTAGGCCGCGGGGCAGCTGGTCAGCGCGATGTTCACGCCTTGGATCAACTCCTCGACCGTCACGTCCAAGCTGTGATTGGCATCGAACTGCGGACAATCGCTGAGCGGTGACACCCCGAGTGCGATATTCACGCCTCGAACCAACTCTTCGACGGTGACAGCGCCATCACTGCCGCAGTCGCCGACGCAGGCCGTCGTTGGCGTCGTCGGGGTCGGGGTGGGTATCGTTGTGCTCGTCGGCGTCGCCGTGCTGACCGGTTGTTCGACCGGCGCCGCCAGCGAGGTGGAAACGACCAAGTCGCCGGGGGCAACGTGGCGGAGCGTCGGGAACGCGCTGCCGAACTTGACGCCGCCGACGCCTCCGGTGGGATTCGCGAGGAGTGCGTCGCAGCTAAACAGGGAACCTTGCTGCGCCGCGATGCACAGTTGACCACCTGGGGGACACTGGGAGTCTTTGTCGATGATGGCCCCCTCTTCGTCGTTCGCGTTGAGGATCCCTGACGACGCGAGGCCGGTGGTCAATGGCACCGTGGCGGTTAGCGCCGTGATCGGATCGTCGTCAGTGCACGGAATCCCGTCCGCACCCTTGGCGAAGGTGCAGGTGCCGCCATTGCAGATATCCGCGGTGGTGCAGTCGTCGCCCGGGTTTTCGCCGCCGACGCAGATCTTAACCCGGCTCGGATTGAGGATGCACTCGGCGCCCTGGCAGACGGCCGGATTGGTGGTGCAGTCGGAGTTCTTCTTGGGGGGGGCGGCGCAAACCATCAAGGGTTCGGTTTTGCAAGTTCCGTTATCGGGGATGGTCTGGATATTCAGCGAGTTCAGCAGCAGTGCCGATCCCGTGGGCCCGTCGTTGATGGCAGTGACCACCACGCCACCGTTGCACGCCCCCGGAGGATGCAAAACTTCTTCCTTGTCTATGGCCTGCCCTGGCCCGGTGCAGGGAGCCTCAGGGTCGGTGAAGCGAATGTTGTGGTCTTGGGTGAGATCGACATCGATCGGCGACAGGCCGTTCAGGCCGCAGCCGATGGTACCGGAGGCTGAGTTGCCCGGCCCGTGGATGAACAGACACGGGCCTTCGCCCTTGTCATCGCAAATGTGTTCGTCGAGCGTACACTGACGGCCGGTCGGGCCGCCGCCGCAGGTCTTGACCGCCTGCCCGCGCACGCACGCGCACAGGTTGCCCGGGGCGCCAACTTTGATCGGTTGGATGTGGACGTCGTCGGCTTTGATCACGACCGCGTAGTTGCCGTTCGCGTCAGGATGTGAACTCGTCGTCAGTACTTGGCTGCCAAGGATCGGGAAGGTCAATCCGAGTGCGGTGCCCTGAATGCGCGAGAAGCTGGTGACGGGCGCGTAATTGAATACCCGGCGAGTTTCGGTGGTGCAGTTCGCGGCGCAACCATCACCGCCGGCGGGTTTGCAGACAATGTCCGCGCCACAGTCCACACCGGCGGTCACGCTGGCCGGGCAACGCGCCCCGGCGTGATCACCGCTCGGACAGGTGCCGCCGTCGTCGCAGTCCTCGCCGCTGTCGGGAACCGCGTCGCCGCACACCGCCCACGCGCCGCGCGGCGCCGCCCAGAGCGCCAACGCGGTTGCGAGCACCACGCATGGCGTTCTCCATCGAAGGTGGTTCACTTTCATATGCTCTCCTCCTTGGCTTCGGAAATCGGCACCGGTATCTGCAGTAGTGTGCTGCTGGTCGCGAAGTGGCCCTCGCACGAGCAACGCACGAAAGCTAGTCGGCCACCGCCTTGTTTGTCAAGTCAGTTCGCTCCGCCTGGCGCTGCCGATGCTAGAATGGTCGACGCGGAGGGTCCAAGCGACCGGCCGCGGCTACACGTTGAAGCGGAAGTGGGTGATGTCGCCGTCGCGGATGACATACTCTTTGCCTTCGAGGCGGAGTTTGCCGGCCTCGCGACACTTGGCGTCGCTGCCGTGGGTGACGAAGTCGTCGTAGTGGACGACTTCGGCGCGGATGAAGCCGCGCTCGATGTCGCTGTGGATCTTGCCCGCCGCCTTGACGGCGGGGGTGCCGCGCTTGATCGTCCACGCGCGCACTTCGTCTTCGCCGGTGGTCAGGAGGCTGATCAGATCGAGCAGCCCGTAGGCCGCGCGGATGAAGCGGTCACGGGCGGGCTCAGTGATGCCGAGATCGGCCAGAAAAGGTGCGCGGTCGGCCGTGTCGAGTGCGGCGACCTCCATTTCGATCTGACCGCACAACACGAGCCCGCTGATGCCGTCGCGGGTCAGGACGGTCTGCACGTCGGCGGGCAGCGCGGCGGTGGCATCGGTCTCGGCAACGTTGAGCACCACCAAGAGCGGCGCGCGGCTGAGGAAGCCGAAGCCGGCGAGCGCGCGTTCCTCCTCAGGTGCCAGAGACACACTGCGCAGCGGCTGTTCGGCCTCAAGGGCCTGCTGGCAGCGTTGCAACAGGTCGTGCTCGCGCTCTTTGCCTTTTTCCTTCTTGAGCCGATCGAGTCGCTTCTCGACCACCGCGAGGTCGGCGAGAATCAACTCACTGCGGAAGTTTTCGATGTCGCGTGCGGGCGCGGCGGCGGCGCCGCTGATGGGGTCGGTGAAGCCGCGCACGATCTGCACCAGGGCATCGGCGTCGCGCATTTGCACGATCGCCGCCGCGTCGAGAGCACTGCTGCCGTTGTCGCCGGTGCCGCCGGGGAAGTCGACAAAGACAATCTCGGCATACGTGGTCTTGCGCGGCTTGAACATCTCGCTGAGGCGGTCGATGCGCGGGTCAGGCACCTTGATGGTGCCGAGATTCGGCTTGCCGGGATCGGTGTAGCCGCCGACGGCGGCGTGCAAGCCGGTCAGCGCGTTGAAGATGGTGGTTTTGCCGGCGCGCGCAAACCCGACGATGCCAACTTTCATGGATGTGATCCTTGTACCGCAGCCGGCAAGTTACGCGATGCCGAGGTGTACCGCCGCATGGTGCAGGCCGGCGATGCTCTTGGCGTCTTCGATCGCGCCGGCGCGAATCATCGCCAGCGCTTGGTGCATGGAGAAGCGTTCGACCGTGAGCACTTCGTCCGCCTCGAGTTGCTGCGCCACCGGGCTGAGGTTGCGCGCCAGGAACAGATGAATCTTCTCGTCGCAAAAACCCGGCGCGGTGAAGATAGCGCCGAGGCGGATCAGTTCGCCGGCCTGCAGCCCCGCTTCCTCTTGTAGCTCCCGCGCCGCGCAGTGCTCGGGCGACTCGTTGTCGTCGAGTTTACCGGCTGGAATTTCCCAGATGAAGCCGCCGGTGGCGTGACGGTACTGGTGCAACAACGTCACTTCACTGTTCGCGTTCACCGCCACCACCGCGGCGGCGCCGGGGTGGCGGACCATTTCAAGATCGAGCGTAATCCCGGTTGGCAGAGTGGCCCGTTCCAAGCGCACGTCGAGAACCTGCCCCTTGAAGATCTGACGAATGACGGACATTGTCGGTGTAACGCGTGAAAGGCGGGAGCGGTGAAGGCAAACCGTAGAGAAGGGTCTACAGGTGCTGCGTCCGCTTCACCTCAGTACTCCCACTGTCCCTTCTTGCCGTAGCGAAAGATCTCGGTCACCTCGGTCACTTCGATCGCCTGTGGTGCTGTGCTCTCGGCGAGCGCGGCATCGTCGCCCCGCTTCTGGTAGCGATACTCGGTGTAGATGATAATCCCGACCGGTGGGGCCTTGGCGTCGGCTTGCGGTTTGACCTTGCACACATGTTCGCTGCTGTAGCCGACATACTGCCCCTCGACGCCGTGGCCGTTCGGTACCCAATGGATCTGGCGTTGGTTGTCGCGTTCGCGCACCTCCAGCTTGTGCATCCATTCGGCACAGAACACGTCGAACTTCTCCGCCGGCGAGTCCACGGCGAGGGCCGGGCGTGCTACCGTCTGCGACAGCAACACGCCCGCGACCAAAAAGATCCCGATCTTCATTGCTACATCCTCTATTCGATTTTCAATTCGACGCGTCGGTTCTGGGCGCGGCCCTCGTCCGTGTCATTGCTCACAACGGGCTGACTCATGCCTTTGCCGACCACGGTCATCCGACTGGCCGCGACGCCGAGCTTGACCAGATAGTCGCGCACCGCATTGGCACGGCGCAGCGACAGCTTCAGATTGTATTCCTCGCTGCCGCTCGAGTCGGTGTACCCGATCGCGACGATGGCGATGTCGCGGTTCTCCTTCAGTGTAGCGGCCGCCTCCTTCAGAGTCGGCACAGAGTCGGGGCGGATGTCGGCCTTGTTGTAGTCGAAGTTGACACCGCGCAGGACGATCTTCTTCTTGACCGGCGGCGCTGGGGGCGGCGGCGGCGGCGGTGGCGGCGGAGGCGGCGCGACGACCGGCGGGGGCGGCGGCGATGGCGTTTGCCACGACGCCCCGGCGATGAAGCGGTACTGGTCGAGAATGCTGCTCAGTCCGAGATCGAGCCCACCTTGAATCGCCAATCCGGTTTGTCCGGGCAGCGTCCAGCGAAAGCCGGAGAACAACTGCATCGGAATGGAGCCGTGCAGCTCCTTGACGGTCCCGGTATTACCGCGGAACTCTTCCAGCCACGCGAAGCGTCCGTACGGCGTGCTGGCCACGGGCGCCTTGACGGCGGCGGCAAACTCGAACGGAGTCTCGAAGGTGGTGTTCGGTCCCTCGAACTGACGACGGAACTCGGTACCCTGATTGTCGAACGAATAGTCGGCCGGCTTGTCGAAGAACAAGCCGCCCGCGTTCAACGTCAGCACGCCGTCGTCACCGCTACGAGTGGTCCACAGCGTGCGATCGAGAATCCCCATGACTTCGTAGGTCTCGCGGCGGCTGAAGGCGGTGGTGCGGTCTTGGATCGCGGGCACGTTGTTGTTGCCGACGCCGACCACGATGTCGCCCAACAAGGCAAAACTGACCGGGGCGCCGTCGTCTTCATTCAGGAGGCGGTACTTCAGTCCAAAGCGCAGCCCGCCGTTGGTGGTGGTGGAGGTTGTCTGGCCGACGGTGGCACCGCTCGGTCCGCTGACCGGATCGGTCTTACTGAAGAAGAGGATAGGGATGTGGCTGTAGACCTCGAGGTTTTCCAGCAAGCCGGCGGCGAGGCTGAAGTCGACGCGATCGAGATCGCGATCGCCGATGGTCGGGTCGGTCTCGATCTCGCCGTCGCCGTAGACGCCAACGCGGACGTTCCATGACTTCAGCGTTTCCGTCGTCGGAACGGTGACGAGACCAGTCTCGCCGGTCAATGTAGCTCCGGCGAACGCCTGCGGCGTCGCGGCAGCGCCGAGCGCCGTGACGACCACCAACACCCCAACCCGCCGCACCAGGTTCATTGCCGTCCCTCCTTCGTGTCAGGCGGGCGCTTCCGGTCGCCCAGTTCCGCCTGCGGTGACAAGTTGCAGGCAATCTACGTTCCTCGCCCTACGGAATCAAGGCCGCGCCGCTCCTGTTTGCTTGGTGGCGGTGGTGTGCTTTATGTTTGCGCCGTGAAGATTCCTGAACTGTTTGGCCGTAGCGAGCCGGTGTTCTCCTTCGAGTTCTTCCCCCCCAAGACTCCCGCGGGCGAGGAGGCGCTGTTTCGCACCATCGCCGCGCTGCGCGAATTGGAGCCCGCCTTCGTGTCGGTGACCTGCGGCGCGGGCGGCTCGATTCGCGACAAGACGGTCGAGTGGGTGACGCACATCAAGCAGGAAGTCGGCATCGAGGCGATGGCACACCTCACCTGTGTCGGATCGAGCCGCGCCCAACTCGCGGCCGAGCTCGACCAGTTGCGCGCCGGCGGCATCGAGAATGTGCTGGCGCTGCGTGGCGACCCGCCCCGTGATCAGCCGGACTTCCGGCGCTCGGCGGACGGCTTTGGGTACGCCGCTGAGCTGGTGGCCTTCATCCGCGAGCGCGGCGATCCCTTTGCGCTCGGCGGCGCCTGCTATCCGGAGGGTCACCCCGAGTGCCGCGATCTGGCGCAAGGACTCGAACATCTGGCGCGCAAGGTTGTCGCGGGGTTGGAATTCATCATCACGCAGCTGTTCTTTGATACGATGGACTACTTCGCCTTTATCGAGCGCGCCCGCGCACGCGGGATCGGCATCCCGATCGTACCGGGCATCATGCCGATCACCAACGTGGCGCAGATTGAGCGTATGACGGTGATGTGTGGCGCGCGGATTCCCGAGTCGTTGCGCGCCCGGCTGCACGCGGTCGCGGATGATGAGGAGAGGGTGCGCGCCGTGGGCGTCGAGCATGCGTTGACGCAGTGTCGCGATCTGCTGGCCGGTGGCGCGCCCGGCATTCACTTCTATACGCTCAATCAATCGCCCGCGACCCGCACGATTCTCGCGGAGCTGCGGAACTGATCATGGCGACGATCATCACCTTCACGCCGTTGCAGCCGCCGCGCCGCATGTCGGTAGGGGCCAAGGGGCGGCTGCTGCTACACATCTGCGAAGACGGCAACGGCCGCAAACACCGCCAGCGTCTGCCGCTCGGCAGCGTCCGCGGGGTGTCGTATCTCGACGCGCTGTGCCTGCACTGCGGCGCGCACATGGTGTGGGTGGATGAGGATGGCGCCGGCGTCGCAGACATCGAGTCCACCAGCTGAGCACGAGCGGCGGAGTGTCTGGGTTTCCCGCGCCGCGCTCACGCTCCGCACGGGTCAGATTCCCGACCCCTGCTCTTCATAGCCGGTGTGAATGCCGCACTCGCGGGTGGCGGCGTTCTCCCACCACCAGCGCCCCGCCCGTTCGTCTTCGCCCGGCTCAATGGCGCGTGTGCAGGGCAGGCAACCGACTGAGGGGAACCCTTTCGCGTGCAACGCGTTGATCGGCACGTTGTGCTTGTCGATGTATGCCCAGACGGCTTCCTTCGACCAGTCGGCGAGCGGGTTGAGCTTCAGCCGACCGCCGTGGACGTCGTCGACCTCGACCTTCCTCACCGCCGTGCGGGTTACCGACTGCTCGGGCCGGAGTCCGGCGATCCAGGCATCGAGGTCGCGCATCGCGCGTTGCAGCGGTTCCACCTTGCGCACGCCGCAGCACTTCTGGCGCAACGCCACCGAGTCGTAGAACAGATTGAGCCCGTGCTGCCGCACCATCGCCTCGACCGCCTCCGGCCGCGGGAAGTAAACCTCGACTTCGATCTGGTAGCGGTTGCGCACGCGATCCATGAGCTCGTAGGTCTCTTGGAACATGCGCCCGGTATCGAGCGTGAACACGCGCGTGGCGGCGGGCCGTAGCTTGTGCATCATGTCGAGGATGACGAGACCCTCGGGCGAGCCAAAACTAGCGGACAGCGCGATCCGAGGCGCGAAGGTATCGAGGCCCCAGGTAAGAATCTGCTCGGCCGACCAGCCGTCGAACCGACCGGTGTTCACCTCCGCCAGGACAGCGGCGGGAATGCGCACCTCGGCGTGCGACGCGGCCTCACGTTGGGCGACTGCGACGGTGGCCACAGCCTCTCTTTTGGCTCGTATCCCCCGTTGAGGCAAGAGCGGAGCGACCAGACATCCGGCGCGACCAGACATGCGGCGCGATCCGACACGGCGCGAACCCTGCGTCAGCGCGTTGGTCAACCGGTTTGCCAGTGGCTACGCGCTCGGGTTGCACCACCGGCGCACTGGCTCACTTGTGCTCGCCGGCGGCTCCGAACTCGGGCGGGACAGTGTAGAGGTATTCGTGCAGAAACTTGATCTCATCGCCCAGGCGCTGCATGTCGACGCGCATCAGATCGCGCACCGACAACATCGACACCAACTTTCCCTGGCGGACCACCGGGAGGTGGCGGATGTTTCCCTGATCCATCTTACGCATCGCGGCGTGACAGTCCTCGCTTTCGTCGGCGACGATCAGCTCGTGGGTCATGACATCACCGACGCGGGTGGTGGCGGGGTCGAGCCCCTTGGCGACCACCCGGCGGACCACGTCGCGCTCGGAGAACACTCCGACCAGCCGGTCGCCGTCGAGGATGGCGACGATGCCGACGTTGTTGTCGGTCATCTCGCGCACCGCGTGCGCCACCGGCGCCGTGCGTTGCACCACGAACAGGAATCCTTCGCGCATGATGTCGTGTAGTGTCGTCATCGGCCCGCTCCTTCGTCGATTCGAGAGACGCCCCCGACTCACTGAATGTCACTCAGGGACGTGTTACTCAGCTCCGCCAGCACCAAACTTAATTTGGATTGTCCGGCGTCCGGTCGCGCGCGTCAAGGGCTATCGTTGAATCTGGGCTATCGATGGATCAACGTGGCGAACCATTGCTCGACATGATGCCGCGGCGGGTGGGACAGCGGCAACGGCAAGGTGCGTTGCAAGGCCTCGATGACCTCCACGGCGCGGTGCCGCCCGCTGCGCTCGGCGACGAGGAGCACCAGGATCACCTCGCGCACGCGATGGCGGCGAAGGTAGGCAACCCAGCGGTGGACTTCGGCGGCATAGGCGGCGAGCCCGTCGTCGAGTGCGAACAGCGCTTGCGCGGCCGCAAGGTCGATCGCCGATCCGCGTTCGAGTACCAACGCGAGTGCGCGACCGGGAAAATTGCCGAACCAGGGGCGCACGACGTCGGCCGCGGTTTCGCGGTCGCGCAGGGCGAGGTGCGACACGGCAAAGAACCGGCCTGCGGGTTGGAGGACGTCGGCGAGGTTTGCGACGATGCGTTTCAGTACGCGCGCACCAGTAGGCCCGCCCGGATGATACGCCGGACCGCGGCGATAGGGTGAAGGGACGAATGGAGGATTCGCCATCACCAGATCGAAGCGCTCCTCTGCTAGTGGCCGGTATAGATCGCCGACTCGCACTTCGATGTTGATGACGCGGTTGAGTGCCGCGTTGGCTCGCGTCATGGCTGCCGCGCGCGCACTCACATCGACCGCGACGATGTGCTGGCAACGGGCCGCGACCGACAGGGCTTGCACGCCGGAGCCGGTACACAAGTCGAGTACGCGATTGGCGTCGGGACACACCACCGCATCGCGCAGCAGCAACGAATCGCTACTCGGTGGATACACCGGATCGCCTGCCGGTAGGCCGAGCGCGCGTGCATCCGGCAAACGAAAACGGAGATCGGAGAGCAACCACTGATTGCCGATCGGATCGAGCCGGAGTCGCGGCGTGATGCGGCGACCGCCTGCGATGCGGCGACCGTGTATGTGTAGCAGGCCCGCGGCGCGCATTGCGCGTTGTGTGGGTACGTCGAAGACGTGCCCGGGCGATTCGTCGGCTTCGAGAAAGAACAAGCGGGTGAGTGCGCCCGCGGCCGACGTATCGTCGCGCAGCCGTTCGATTGCGGCGGCGTGATTGAGCGGGCCGATATCGTCGGGCACGCGAATGCCGAGCCGCTCGGCGAGCGCATCCGGCGTGTACTTCGCCGCGCGCAGGTGAACGGCCAGCTCCCGTAGAAGCACCGGCAGAGCGTTACGTTTCACTGGCTACGTCTTACGATTTCCCGAGCAACGCGACGGCGACGCGTGCGAGCGCCGGCGCCTCGGGCGTGTAGCGGATGGACAGTGCTTTGGCACGCTCGGCGTGCCAGTGCAGCGGGTGTTCGATCACGTAGCCGGCGCCGCCGTGCAGATGATGCGCGGTGAGCGTGAGCCGCTTACAGGCCGGGCCAACGAACGCGGCGGCGGTGTCCAACTCAGTGCCCTCTTCGGTCCCGGCCGCGAGTCGCGTGATTGCTTGCCACGCCAAGTTGCGCGCCGCCGTGTAGTCCATGCCGGCGTCGGCGATTTGATGCTGCACGGCTTGGAACACGCCGATCTTCTGCCCAAACTGTTCGCGTTCCTTGACGTAGGCGACGCTCATGTCGAGAGCCGCGCTCATGGTGCCGAGCTGCTCGGCGAGAGCCAGTGCGCGTTGTTCGTGCTGCAGCGCACGCAGCGCTGCGGTGCCGTGCCCGGGCGCGCTGAGCCGGCGGAGCACCGGCGTGTTGCGGTACGCAACGACCCCTTGCGGCGCGCCGTCGAAGCTGCGCAGCGGTGTCACGCACTGCGGGTCAACCGCGACGAGTACGAGCGCGAGATCGCCGCCGTCGCGGGCGGCCACGATTTGCCAGTCGGCGTGCGCGGCGTCGGCGACGTACCACTTCTCGCCGTTCACCACGGTGGTGTTGCCGCGCGTCTCGATGCACGTCGCAAAGCTCGCCGGCTCGCGGCACTGCCGCTCGTCAAGCGCGAGCGTCACCGTCCGCTCGCCGTGCGCCACGGCGGCGAGCTCAGGGCTGTTGGCATCGAGCTGCGCCAGGGCGCGGGCACCGCGGATGGCTGCGATCACCGCGAGCGGCACCAAGCCACGCGAGCACTCTTCGAGCAGACAACCGAGCTCGATCACACTCTGCCCGCTGCCGCTGCATTCGGCTGGGAGTGCCAGTCCGAACCAGCCGAGTGCCGCGATTGCCTGCCACGTGCTCTCGTCGATCCCGCGCGGCGTGCGCGCCCACGCGGTCAGCCGTTCGGGGCTGATCTGCTC
>JBGOUW010000373.1:0-5047 GCA_041477755.1 Binatia bacterium | reverse complement strand
GCGCGCTTGGTGGAGAAGAGCGGGGAAATCGTTCCGTACCCGCCATTGATGAGACCGAGGAAGCGACCGCTGTCGAGGTCCACGAGCGCGATCCGTTCGAGGATCAAGTCGCCGACCCACACCCAATGCGGGCTGAATGGTTGCGTCAGCTTCTCGCTGCGACCCGGCGACTCGGTCGGAACGTCGGCTCGTGCGGCCAGTGACGCAGTCAGAAATAGGAGGATGAACGCCAGACTCCAGTTTCTCAGTTTCACTCGATTCTCCGTCGTCGACGCAGAGGGATGCGCAAACAGTGAGCGGCGAGTACCACGGAGCGACCAATCGCTGCAACCGTCTTGCGCGGGTGCCCGATCGTCTCGACTCGCCGAGAGTGCTACACACGAGCATCATGCCGGAATACAGCGAACGATTTTTCCGCAGCGGCACGCTGCGCATTCACTTCCGCGATTGGGGCAACGTCGACGCGCCGCCGCTGATCATCGTGCACGGGATGCGCGATCATTCGCATTCGTTCGACGATCTTGCGCGCGGCCTGTTGGATCAGTATCACGTCCTCGCGCTCGATCTGCGCGGGCACGGCGATAGCGAGACGACGCCGTACTACAGCTTCGGGCACTTCGTGCTCGATCTACACAACATGGTGCGAGCGCTGCGCTTGCAGCGGCCGGTGTTGATCGGCCATTCGATGGGCGGGGAGGTGGTCGGCCATTTCAGCGGGTGCTTTCCCGACGTGCCGTCGCGCCTCGTCATCATCGAGGGTCTGGGGCCGCCGCCGTCCGATATGGATGAAGAAGTCCGCTGGACGATCGACGGCTTTGCGCGCACCGACCGCGCCTTTGTCGGGCATCCCGGCCTCAAGGACTTGGAAGCTGCCTATCTCCGGCTGCGCGAGCGTAACCCGCGGCTGCTGGAGACCAAGGCGCGCGAGTTGGCGCTGCTGGGCACGCGGGCGCGTGAAGACGGGACGCTGGAGTGGAAGTTCGACTCGATGCTGACCACGATGTCGCTGACCGGGCCGTACAACCTTGCGTACCACATGGCGCTGTGGCGGCGCATCACTGCCCCGACGCTGCTCATCCACGGGGCAGAGTCGGGCGAGTTTTGGCGCGAGAAGCCGGGAGCGATCTACCTCGAGTCGGACGACCTGCAGCGTCGGCTCGCCTGCTTTCGCGCGGCGCGCTTCCTGGAGATCGCCGGCGCCGGCCACATGGTCCACTTCGACCGTCCGCGCGAGTTGGTCACCGCCATCCGTCAGTTCGTCTTGGGCGACAAGGCGTGAACTAGCCCACAGCGCGCAACCGGCGCGGCAAGGGCCATGACATTCTCGCGCGCGAGGGGCTTTGCATAAGAAGTGGCCCCTCGATACGCAGCCCTTCGATACGAAGCCTTCGGCTTCTACTCTCAGGACTGCTACACGGGGAAGCGGTTGTTTTTTTCCCGGTCTCCCAAAATCCGTTTGCCCGAGTAGTGAGCGAAGCGAACGTATCGAGGGCCGTCTTGTGCGAAGCCAGCGCGAGGAGCGCCTACTGCTTCATGAGCGCGGCGTAGCGTTTCCCCATTTCCTCCGGCGACACGTCTTCCTTGTGGGTGGCGATCATCCAGCGATGGCCGAAAGGGTCCGCCAACGTGCCGGAGCGGTCGCCGTAGAACTGATCCTCCAACGGTCGCACTAGTGTCGCGCCGGCGGCGACGGCTTGCTTGGCCAGGGCGTCCACGTCGGCCACGTAGAGATGAATCATCACCGGCGAGCCGCCGAACGACAACGGACTACGGACATCCATCTCGGGATACTCGTCGGAGAGCATGATCGGCGCGTCGCCGATTTTGATCTCGGCGTGCCCGATCCTGCCGCTGGGTTCGGCGAGACGCATCGTCTCGACTGCTCCAAATGCCTTCTTGTAGAATTCGATGGCGCGTGCGGCGTCCTTGCAACACAAGTACGGGGTCGCTCGCTCAAAGCCATCCGGAATCGGTTTCGTTGTCGTGGCCATGGGCATCTCCTTCTTTCTTCTCTCACAGAGACGAGTCAACATCTTCTCGTTGCGGTTCACCGGTGAGGCGCCCACATCCGCCGAGCCACGCAAGTCATACACGCTCGCCCTCGATCACACACACGCGTGCCGGCGTCGGAACCACTTGAGTCAGCCGAAAACCCGACGCTGCGAAG
The DNA here is from genome assembly GCA_041477755.1 of Binatia bacterium. Lineage (GTDB taxonomy): Bacteria > Desulfobacterota > Binatia > HRBIN30 > JACQVA1 > JACOST01. Next base: position 2,880 of record JBGOUW010000373.1, on the reverse strand, counting down.
AGATCGCGGAACTCCGCCTCCGACCGCTGGCGACCTCCCGTGCAGACCAGCATGTTCAGATCGTTGGCGGCCGCACCCCGGCCTTCCATCGATTGGTCGATTCGCGCCGGGTAGACGCCCTCGACGATCAGCAGCTTGCCATGCGAGGGCATCGCCGCTCGGCAGGTCTTCAGGATCGCGGCCGCGCGCTCGTCATTCCAGTCGTGGATCACGTGCTTGAGCATGTAGGCGTCAGCCCCGCGCGGAACTGCCTCGAAGAAGCTGCCACCAACGACCTCGCATCGGTCCGCCATCCCGGCGGCCGCGACCTGCTCCTTCGCGCGCTCGGTGACGTGCGGCTGGTCGAATACAATTCCACGCAAACTCGGATTCGCCTTGAGGATGCCAATCAGCAATGCGCCGTTGCCGCCGCCGACATCGGCGACCTTGTCGAACACCGAGAAGTCGTACGTGGCCGCCACCGCGGCTGCGGTCAGCGGCGCGAACGTCGCCATTGCTTTGTCGAAGTTCGCGGCCGACTCCGGGTCCTTGGCCATATTTGTGAAGGCATCCGCGTCGGGAGAGTCTCGGCGAAACGCCGGGTCGCCTGTGCGCACGCAAAACTCAAGCTCCTTCCAACTGTCCTGAATTCCGATGCCGGCGAACAATATCACCGACGCGCGCATCGAACCCGCAACGTCGGAGCGCAGCATTTCTCCCAGCGACTGGAGCGCGAACTTGCCGTCATCCAGCTCCGCGAAGATGCCGATGCTGGTCAGGAACCGCAACACGCGAATCAGCGATGGGGCGTGAGTCTCCGAGGCTTTCGCCAGATCGCGGTAGTCGCGCGGCCCGTCCTTGAGCAGGTCCGCGAGCCCGAGCTTCGCGGCGAGATAGAGCGCGCGCGAAACGTAGTGGCCGATCGCCATCTGATAGAGGGCAATCCCGGGCGGCAGCGTGCGGGTCTCGGGTTTGGTTGCGGAAAGCTTCTCTGCGCTCGACATGATGGAACCTCCAAGTGACGGCTAGTGGCGGATTGCTGGTGGCTGATGGCTCGGAGAGCTCTCTTGCCATCGGCCATCTGCGATCGGCGATCCGCTGCGACTATTGCGGTGCACCCTTCTTGTGTGCAGCGATGAACCACGAGTTGCCGAGGGTGTCCTTGACATGGGCCATGCGGTCACCCCAGGGCTTGTCCTGCGGCGCTTCCATTGATGTCAAGCCGGCTTTGAGCGCACGCCGGTAGACTACATCCGCATCATCCACTCGCAGGTAGAACGCAGAAGACGTGGGCTCGAATCCGGGGATCGCTTCGCCCATCATCACCATCGAGTCGCCGATGCGAAGGTCGGCGTGGTCGTGCGGCGGGTCACCGCCGCGATCGAATGCGATCACCTCGGCACCGAACGCTTCCTTCAAGAAGTCAATCGCCGTGCTCACGTCGCGAACGTGTAGAAATGGAGTGACGCTGTGAAACTCCGGAGGGCTCGCCTCGACTGCGGTCGGCGCCGACGCAGCGGCGCTCTCCAGGGCCGCGACGTTCTCGATGGGGGTGTTGATCCACCACTGGTTGCCGCCCGGATCCTGCACCCCGGCGTTGCGGAATCCCCACGGTTGGTTCGCCGGTTCGCTCAGCGAGATGCCGCCCGCCGCCAGCGCGCGTCGATACGCAGTGTCGGTATCATTCACGTACAAGTGGAAGACCGAGGGCATCGGCTGATACGGGCCGTGCGCCTCGCCCATCTCGACGACCGACTCGCCGATCCTGATCTTGGCGTGGTGAACGGTGCCGTCTGGAGATTGTGCGCGGAAGACCTCCTCCGCCTCGAAGGCGCGCTTCAGGAAGTCGATCAGCTGAGGTGCCCCGTGTGGATGCAGATACGGCGTGACGCTGTGCAGGCCCGCCGGAATATGCAGATCTCCCTTGTGTGTGGCGATGTACCAATTGTTGCCAAACGGGTCCCTTACGGCCGCTTCGCGGTCCCCATAGTCCTGATCCGTTGGCTCTCCCATCGAGGTAGCACCCGCTCGCAATGCGCGTTGGTACACCGCATCGGTATCGGGAACGTAGAGATGAATGGCGGTCGGCATCGGCTCACGTTCCGCCGAGTCACCGGTTCCAACCAGCGAATCGCCGATCCTGACCTCGGCGTGCACTACCGTACCGTCCGGCCGGAGATCGCGAGCGGTCTCTTCCGCTCCGAATGCCTGTTTGAGGAAGTCAATCAGTCTGGCCGCGTCGCGAACCGGAAGATATGGCTCGACAGTGTACGAGGGCCTAGCTCGCACGGCGGCTGGCGGCGCCGACCGAACGGTCTCCTCGACGGTCACTTCCGCTGCTTGCTGTTGCTGCGTCCAAGCCTGGGTCCGTCTCTCGATTTCTTCGGGCGAGACATCCTCGACGTGCGTCGAGACGATCCAAATGTGCCCAAAGGGATCCGCCAATCGCCCGCAGCGGTCGCCGTAGAACTGATCGGCGATCGGGAAGATCATCTTCGCGCCGCCAGCAATGGCCCGCTCGGCGAGCGCATCGACGTCGTCGACATAGAGCGACATGATCACCGGCGAACCGCCGAGCGACTGCGGGCTATAGTTGCCCCACTCCTGCACTTCGTCCGCGATCGCGATCCGCGAATCGCCGACCTGGATCTCGGCGTGCAGGATCTTCCCATCATCGGGGTTTGCGTGGCGGGTTAATTCCAGCGCTCCAAACGCCTGTTTGTAGAATTCGATCGCGCGGGCCGCGTCACGGATGACCAAACACGGCGTCGCGGTGTGGTAGCCCTCGGGGACCGACTTCACCTTGCCGGTTGTTGAACCGTTGGTCTGGAGATCGTTCTTGAGACGCGCTTTGAAATCCTCGCGCGGTAGATCGCGCAGATCGGCGGCGATGCGTAACAG